>DASZJK010000261.1:0-11065 GCA_035948155.1 Candidatus Dormiibacterota bacterium | reverse complement strand
CTGCACCGGCTACATGAACATCGTCAAGGCGATCAAGCACGCGGCGATGGCGCGGGAGCAGTCCGAGGTCGCGCAGCGCGAGAAAGCCGGCGCCGCTTCTGGAGGCAAATAGATGGCGACCGAGGTCCACATGCACGGCCGAATCGGCGAATCGATCAAGCGCAAGGAGGACGCGCGGTTCATCCGCGGCAAGGGCAACTACCTGGACGACATCGAGCTGCCGGGCATGCTGCACATGGCGATCCTGCGCAGCCCGCACGCGCACGCACGCGTCAAGTCCGTGGATACGGCCGCCGCGTCGGCCATGCCGGGCGTGGTCGCCGTCGTGACCGGCGAGCTGATGGCGCAGCACAAGCTCGCCTGGATGCCGACGCTGAGCTACGACACCCAGGCGGTCCTCGCGACGGACAAGGTGCGCTTCCAGGGCCAGGAGGTCGCTGCGGTCGTGGCCGAGACGCTCTACCAGGCCGAGGACGCGCGGGACGCGATCGTCGTCGACTACGACGTCCTGCCGGCGGTGACGAGCCCCGAGCAGGCAAAGCAGTCCAGCGCTGCGTTGATCCGGGACGACAAGGAGAACCAGAAGGACAACCACATCTACCACTGGGAGTCGGGCGACAAGGAGACGACCCAGGCCGCGTTCGCCGGGGCGGACAAGGTCATCCGGCTCCACACGTTCTACCCGCGGTGCCACCCGGCGCCGCTCGAGACGTGCGGCTGCATCGCCGACGTGAACGGCGCGACCGGCAAGGCCACGATCTACATGACGAGCCAGGCGCCGCACGCGATCCGCACCGTCTTTGCACTGGTCACGGGTCTTCCCGAGCAGAACATCCGGGTCATCTCCCCTGACATCGGCGGCGGGTTCGGTAACAAGGTGCCGGTCTACCCGGGCTACGTGGTCGCGACGGCCGCGAGCCTTCTCATCGGCCGTCCCGTCAAGTGGGTCGAGGACCGCAACGAGAACCTGATCTCGACCGGGTTCGCGCGCGACTTCCACATGACAGGTGACCTCGCCGTCGACAAGAACGGAAAGATGGTCGCGCTTCGCGTCCACCTGGACAGCGACAACGGCGCGTTCTTCGCCGACGCCCAGCCCACCAAGTTCAAGGCGGGCCTGTTCCACATCGTCACCGGCTCGTACGACATCCCGACCGCGCACGTCACCGCCGACGGCTACTACACCAACAAGGCGCCTGGCGGCGTGGCGTACCGCTGCTCGTTCCGCGTCACCGAGGCGAGCTATTTGATCGAGCGCCTGGTGACCAACGCCGCGATCGAGCTCGGTATCGACCAGGCCGAGTTTCGCAAGAAGAACTTCATAAGCAAAGAGCAGTTCCCGTACCACTCGGCGACCGGGTGGGTCTACGACAGCGGCGACTACCACAAGGCCATGGACGTAGCGCTGGACCAGCTTGGCTACGACGCGATGCGCAAGGACGTCGAAGCCCGGCGCAAGAAGGGCGAGGTCACGGGCATCGGCATCGCCAGCTTCACGGAGGTCGTGGGCGCCGGCCACGGCGCGGACTTCGACATCCTCGGCCTGCGCATGTTCGACAGCGCCGAGCTGCGCGTGCACCCGACCGGCAAGGCGCTGCTGCGCATGGGTACGAAATCACAGGGCCAGGGGCACGAGACGACGTTCGCGCAGATCGTCACCGAGGAGCTCGGCATCCCGGCCGCGGACGTCGCGGTCGAGGAGGGCGACACCGACACCGCGCCGTACGGCCTCGGGACCTACGCGTCGCGGTCGACGCCAGTGGCCGGCGCGGCCACGGCCATGGTCTCGCGCAAGCTCCGCGACAAGGCGCGCAAGATCGCGGCGCACCTGCTCGAGGCGGACGAAGCAGACCTCGAGTGGGAGACGGGCAGGTTTTACGTCAAGGGTTCGCCGGACAAGGCGAAGACCATCCAGGAGATCGCCTTCGCGGCCTACAGCAACATCCCGGAGGGCATGGAGGCCGGGCTCGAGGGCGTCCACTACTACGACCCCCCGAACATGACCTACCCGTTCGGTACATACGCGGTCGTGGTCGACGTCGACAAAGGCACCGGACAGGTCAAGGTGCGCCGGGTCGTCGCTGTCGACGACTGCGGCGTGCGCATCAACCCAATGATCGTCGAGGGCCAGATCCACGGCGGGCTGACCGAAGGCTTCGGCATCGCGTTCATGGAGCTGATCACCTTTGACGCCGATGGCAACTGCATCGGGTCGAACTTCATGGACTACCTGCTGCCGACGGCGTGGGAGACACCCAGGTTCGAGCTCGGCGAAACTGTCACGCCCTCGCCGCACCATCCGCTCGGCGCAAAGGGGGTCGGCGAGTCGCCGACCGTCGGGTCGCCGGCCGCATACGTCAACGCCGTGATCGACGCGCTCACGCCGTATGGGGTGAAAAACATCGACATGCCCGTAACATCGGACAAGGTCTGGGCCGCGCTGCGAGCGGCGGGAGTCAACGAATAAACGACGAAGTCTTCGACCTTCTGAAGGAATACGAGGCGGCGGGCACGCCGTGTGTGCTCGCGACGGTGGTGCGTGTCGAAGCACCCACGTCCGCGCGACCAGGAGACAAGGCGGTCATCACGGCGGACGGCCGGCTGCGTGGATGGATCGGCGGCAGCTGCTCGGAACCGGTCGTGCGGCGTGAGGCGCTCCGTGCTCTGACGGAGGGAACGCCACAGCTCATCCATATCGTCGGTGACGCCGGCCAGGTCAAGGAGTCGCGGACGCATGGCGAGCTTTCCTTCGCCACCACATGCCCAAGCGGCGGATCATTGGACATCTTCATCGAGCCGCGTCTGCCGAAACCGTTGCTGCTCGTGTTCGGCGACGGCCCGGCCGCGGCGACGCTCGTTCGCCTGGCCGAGCTGACAGGGTTTCGGGCTCGGGGCGTTGCCCATGCCGAGCTGGCCACGCTCGAGGTGCCCCCGGGCGAGGTCCACGCGGTCGTGGCGACCATGGGCCACTTCGACGAGGACGCGCTCGAGGCCGCGCTCAGCCACCCGGCTGTGGAGGTCGCGCTCATCGCCAGCACTCGCCGCGCGGCGGCGGTCCGTGATGCGCTCCTGCGGCGCGGCATCGATGGGGCCACGATCGCGCGGGTGCGCTCGCCCGCCGGTACGGTGCGGGGCGGCACCCAGGAGGAAATCGCCCTGCTTGCCCTTGCGGACGTCGTGGCGATGCGCAGCAAGCGGCCCGCGAAGGCGCCCGCGGCCGAGGTGGCGCAGGTGACCTTCGTCACCGACCCCGTGTGCGGCATGACCGTCGACCCGCTGACCAGCACGCGGAAGTCCGTCTACAACGGAGTGACCTACTGGTTCTGCTCCGACGGCTGCAAGTCGGAGTTCGAGAAAAGCCCCGAGAGGGTGATCGCCCGGCTTTAGGCCTCGAGCCCGGTCAGCACCTTCTTCAGAAGGGTGGCCAGCTCGGCTGCCTCACCTGGTTTGAGGGTCGCGATCAGCTCTCGCTCTGCTGCCGTGTTCGCCCTGACCGCGTCGTCCAGGACCCGACGCCCGTCATCGGTCAGCTCGACCAGCACGCCGCGCCTGTCGTTGGGGTGACGCTCCCGGCGCACCAGCCCGCGCTTCTCGAGGCGGTCGAGCCGGCTGGTGATGCCGGCGGAGGAGATCATCAGGCCCTTGAAGAGCTGCGTCGGGGAGAGCTGGTTCGACGGCCCGGCGAACCGCAGGGCGCTCAGGACGCCGACATCTCCGCGGTTGAGGCCGAAACGCCCGAAGACCTCCTCCTGCTTGCGGGCGATGTGCAGGGAGATGCGCGAGATCCGGGCGGTCACCTCGTAGATCCCGCCCTCGAACCAGGGCTCCACCCCCCAGCTGGAAAGGAGCCGGTCGGTCCAGTCGTCTCGTTGGTCGGTCTCTTCCGCCACGGCCCGAGTATATGGAATAGGTCTCGCTCCTCGAAGATTCTCGCTGCCATGTATCTCTCTTGCAAGAGAGTTACAGAGGAGGGGTACATGGAAAGCGGAGCCGTCGCCATCGCCCTGGAGGAGTTCGAGGGCATCTACTCCTTCATCCTCGCCCGGGTCGGCAATCGGCCCGACGCGGAGGACCTAACTCAGCAGGTGGCGCTCAAGGCCCTGCCCCGCCTGCGGGACGGCGCACCTCAGCCCGCCATCAGGTCGTACCTGTACGCGACCGCACGCTCGGTGCTCGGCGCGTTCTGGTCCGCGCGGCTGCGGTTGCCGGAAGCCGAGCTGGCCGACGAAGTGCCGGACCGCTCCGAGGGCGGGTCGCCCGAGCCATCTGTCGAGGCCTCCGAGTGGCTCGAACGGACCCTCGCCGCCCTGCCCCCGCACTATCGCGAGATCCTGGAGCTTCGGTTTCTGCAGGGCGCGTCGATCCGCGAGGTGGCACTGCAGACAAACCGGACGCCCGGCGCTGTAAAGGTCATGCAGCTGCGGGCGCTTCGCGCCGCGGCGGCGCTGCCGGCTAGCCCGAGTCGTTCCCGCCCAGCACGTCTCCAGCACGCAGCCGTTCCAAGCTCTGCATACGTGCCTCGGCCCGCGGTCCGAGCTGTCTCAGTACCGCAGCGATGACTGCCTCGACCACCGCCATAGCGCCGACCAGCGAGTCGAAGGGTCCGACCGTTTCGACGCTGGTCACGAGGACCTGACGGGCAAAGGCTGAGGCGGGCGAGAGCCACGGGTCGGTGAACAGGATCACGTCGCAGCCCCTCATGGCGGCGACCCGCGCGCTCTCGATGGTGTCCGGCTGGTAGCGCCGATAGTCGAAGACGACCAGGACATCCGTCTTCCGCATGTCGATCAGCTGCTGTGCCGGGGCGCTGCGCTCCGAGTCGACCAGGCCTATGCCGGGTCGGAGCAGGTGGAGCTGGCCGGCCAGGTAGCGGGCCAAGGTTGCGCTGACGCGCCCGCCCAGGACCATCACGCGGCGGCGCACGTCCGCCAGCAGGTGAACCGCCTCCTTGACGTCCCTGTCCGATAGAAGTTCCAGGGTCGCCTTCAGGTTGTGGGAGGAAACCTCGAGCGATTCGTTGACGGCCGACTCTCGCTTGGGCTCATCCCGGTATCGGGCGAGCGGGGAGCTGAGGCGGGCCTGGACCTCATGCCGGAGCTTCTCCTGGAACTCGGGGTAGCCGCGGAAGCCGAGCTTGGTGATGAAGCGGGTGACGGTCGGGGGGCTGACGCCGGCCCTCTCCGCGAACCGGGCAACGCTCTCGAGGCCGGCGATGGGGTAGGAGGCAAGGAGCACTCGCGCGAGCCGTCTTTCGGCCGGGCTCAGGGAATCTAGGCGCTGCCTTACAACCTCTCCGACCCTTGAGTCATCGGAGGTGACGTTTGTTACATCCTGCCCCAATCCCGCCCTCCCGGGACGTTCCTTGACAACCGCAATGGCTGCTGTTAGCTTCGCGGCTACCAGCCTCGAGGGGAAGGCTACTAGGAGGGAGGCAGCTTATGAGCGTCCAGGCTCACAGTTCCGACGTCGAACAACTCCATCAGCTGGGTTACGCCCAGGAGCTGCTGCGGAGGATGAGCGGCTTTTCGAACTTCGCGGTGTCGTTCACCATCATCTCGATCCTCTCCGGCTGCCTGACTCTCTACTACTTCGGCATGACCAACGGCGGCCCCGCGGTCATCAATATCGGCTGGCCGTTGGTGGGCGTGATGGTTCTGCTCGTGGGCCTGGCGATGGCCGAGGTTTGCTCGAGCTATCCGACCGCCGGAGGTCTGTACTACTGGGCCGCCAAGCTTGGTGGTAGAAGCAGCGCAGGCTGGAGCTGGATGACGGGATGGTTCAACCTGCTCGGCCAGGTCGCGATCACCGCGGGCATCGACTTCGGTCTTGCCTTCTTCGTTAACTTCTTCTTGAGCACCCTCTTCTCCAGTTGGCCATCGCCTCTGAATGCGGGCACTGCCTTCAACTCACGTCTCAGCATCGTCGCCGTCTACGCGGTAGTGCTGTTCGTCCACGGACTCCTGAACACGTTCGGCGTGAGGCTCGTTGCGCTTCTAAACGACATCTCGGTGTGGTGGCACATCGCGGGCGTGACGATCATCGTCGGAGTCCTGTTCCTCTTCTCGAAGTACCACCAGTCGCCCACGTACGTATTCACGAAGTTCGTGAACCTGACGGGATTCAGCTTCCCGTTGGTTTCTGCCTACGTCTTCCTGACCGGTTTGCTCAACGCTCAATACACCTTCACCGGTTACGACGCCTCCGCCCACATGACGGAGGAGACACGTGATGCTGCGGTCAGCGGTCCGCGGGGCATCGTGTGGTCGATCATCATCTCGCTTATCGCGGGGTGGGTTCTGCTGATCGGCGTGACGCATGCGATCAATGACGCCGACTACGCGAACATCGCCGGCGCCGCCGGCGCGGCACCGGGGGTGATCTTCCAGGAGGCAATCGGCAAGACCGGAGCCTCACTTCTGCTGCTGATCGTCATCGGCGCCCAGTTCTACTGCGGCATGTCGTCGGTGACTGCGAACTCGCGCATGATCTATGCCTTCTCTCGCGACGGCGCTGTTCCGGGATCCGAGTTCTGGCACAGGATCAACAAGCGCACACGCACTCCGACCAACTCGATCTGGTTCGCCGCTGTCGGGGCTTTCATCCTTGGGCTGCCCTATCTGTGGAACCCGACGGCTTACGCGGCGGTGACGTCGATCGCCGTGATCGGTCTTTACATCGCGTACGGCATCCCGATCCTTCTCCGGCGCTTGGCCGGCGAGAAGTTCAAGCGAGGACCGTGGCACCTCGGGCAGTGGAGCGGGATTGTGGGATGGATCGCGGTCGTATGGATCGCCTTCATCTCCATCCTTTTCATCCTGCCGCAGGCGGCGCCGGGCAACAACCTCGCCACCTTCAACTACGCGCCGGTTGCCGTTGCCGTTGTGCTGATCTTTGCGGGCGGGTACTGGTTCCTGTCGGCGAGGAACTGGTTCAAGGGACCGAAGGTCCAGGGCACGCCCGAGGAGCTGGCCGGGATCGAGGCGGAGCTCGAGGCGGTGGGGAGCGCCGTGCCCGCTGGAGCGACCGCGCGATAGACAAACCAAAGATCGGGATCACGGTCAGCCCGAAGCGCGGCGAGACGTACTACACGCCGTACCTTCGGGCGGTGGAGGCCGCGGGCGCGGAGCCGGTCGAGCTCCCGCCCGGCACGCCGTCGCTGCCCGACCTCGACGGCCTTCTGCTCCCCGGAGGGTGGGACGTCGACCCCGCCTTCTACGGAGAGAAGAAGGACCAGAAGGTCGGGCCGATCGACCGCGACCTCGACGAGACGGAGCTTCGGCTGTTCAAGCAGGCGCGCGACATGGACCTGCCGGTCCTCGGCATCTGCCGCGGCCAGCAGGTGATCAACGTCGCGCTCGGCGGCTCGCTGGTCCAGCACCTCGAGGACCACGACGTGCGCGGTCACGGCCGCAGCCACCTGGCGCACACGATCGAGGTCGATCCCGGTTCCGAGCTCGGCCACGCCGCGGGCGAGCACAAGATACGGGTCAACAGCTTCCACCACCAGGCCATTCGCCGCCTCGCGCCAGGACTCCACCAGACCGCGAAAGGAGAGGACGGAACCGTCGAGGGCGTCGAGTCCGACGACGGGCTTATCGTTGCGGTTCAGTGTCACCCGGAGGAGCTGACAACCGACCTGCCCTGGGCGCGCAAGCTCTTCGAGCGATTCGTCGCCCGGGCGCGCGGCCGGCGCAAAGCCCGCAGCTGAGCCCTTCGCGATGTTGACCAAAGAGCACCTCGCTCACCAGGTCGACAACGGCGAGATCGACACGGTGATCGTCGCCTTCACGGACATGCAGGGCCGGCTGATGGGCAAGCGCGTCGACGCCGAGTTTTTCGTCGAGACCTCGTTCGAGGGCGAATCCACGGAGGGCTGCAACTACCTGCTGGCCATCGACATGGAGATGGACCCCGTGCCCGGTTACCAGATGGCCAACTGGGAGCTGGGCTACGGCGACTTCGACATGGTGCCCGACTTCAACACGCTGCGCGCGATCCCGTGGCTCGAGGCGACCGCGCTCGTGCTGTGCGACGTGACATGGCACGACCGCCAGCCGGTGCGTCCGTCACCGCGGCAGGTGCTGCGGGCGCAGATCGAGCGAGCCCGCGCGTTGGGCTACGAGCCCATGTTCGGGTCTGAGCTCGAGTTCTTCTTGCTGAAGGAGACGTTCGCCGAAGCGCACGCCAAGCACTACATCGACCTCACGCCGTCGGTGCCGTACATCCTCGACTACCACATCCTCGCCACGAGCTACGACGAGCCGTTCCTGCGCGCGGTGCGGCGCGGCATGAAGGCGGCGGGCATCCCCGTCGAGAGCTCGAAGGGCGAGGCGTGGCCCGGCCAGCAGGAGATCAACTTCCATTTCGCCGACGCGCTGACGATGGCGGACAACCACGTCATCTACAAGAACGGGATCAAGGAGATGGCGCAGCAGCACGGCTGCTCCGTCACGTTCATGGCCAAGCCAGACCACCGCTGGATCGGCTCGTCGTGCCACGTCCACTCGTCGCTTTGGAAGGACGGACGCAACTCTTTCGATGGCGAGTCCGACGTCTTCAAGCACTACCTCGCGGGGCACATCGCGTACACGTCGGAACTGGCGATCTTCCTTGCGCCCAATATCAACTCGTACAAGCGCTACGCCGCCGGATCGTGGGCGCCGACGACCCTGGCGTGGGGCCACGACAACCGCACCTGCGGATTCCGGATCGTCGGCCACGGCCAGCACCTGCGCACGGAGTCGCGCATCCCAGGGGCGGACGTCAATCCGTACCTGTGCTTCGCGGCGCTCCTCGCGGCGGGTTTGCGCGGCATCGAGGAGAAGCTGCCGCTTCCGCCCGAGTTCAAGGGCAACGCTTACGAGTCCGACGTGCAGCGCTTTCCGCACGCGCTGCGCGATGCGATCGCCGGCCTCGAGAACGGCTCGATGGCGCGGGCTGCGTTTGGCCCGGACGTCATCGACCATTACCTCAACTACGCGCGGACCGAGCAGGGGCTGTTCGACAAGGTCGTGACGGGCTACGAGCGGGAGCGACTCTTCGAACGTGGGTAGGTCCCGATGAATAGATTGGAGGGCAAGGTCGCCGTCATCACGGGTGCCGCAGGAGGCATCGGACGAGAGGCGGCTCTGCTCTTCTCTGCTGAAGGCGCACGGGTTTGCGTCGCGGACGTGGGACGCGAGGCCGGGGAGAAGACCGCCGCGGAGTGCCGCGAGGCCTTCTTCTTCGCCGCCGATGTCAGCGACCCGGCCAGCGTGCAGGCGATGTACGCCGAGACGGAGCGGCGTTATGGCTCGGTCAGCGTCCTCTACAACAACGCGGGCATCATGCCGCCGGACGACGACTCGATCCTGATCACCGAGCCGGACGCGTGGGACCGGGTGCAGGCGGTCAACGCTCGCGGCGTGTATCTGTGTTGCAAGTACGGCATCCCTTACCTCCTGCGCGCGGGCGGCGGCTCCGTGATCAACGTCGCCTCGTTCGTTGCACTGGTCGGGGCGGCGACATCGCAGATCGCGTACACGGCATCGAAGGGCGCAGTTCTGTCGATGAGCCGTGAGCTGGCGGTGCAGTTCGCGCGGGAAGGCGTGCGAGTCAACGCGCTGTGTCCGGGGCCGGTCGAGACGCCGCTCCTGATGCGCATCTTCAACGAGGACCCCGGCGCGTATCAGCGCCGGCGCGTTCACCTGCCGATGGGCAGGCTTGCCAAGGCGCGCGAGATCGCGAATGCTGCGCTGTTCTTGGCTAGCGACGAATCGTCGTACGTCAATGGCGCGACGTTTCTCGTCGACGGGGGTCTTACCGCCGCGTACGTCACTCCCGAATAAGGGGCCTGTTAAGAGCGTTCACTCTGGCGCTCTCGTCTGCGAGCCTGTGGTCGCTTTGGTCGACCCGATCCCAACAGGCGAGGACACAGCCCACGAGCTGATCCGCTTGCGCCGGTCTATCGACGAGCTCGAGGTTGAGTTCGCGCGACTGGCGGTGGAGTTCGACAAGACGAGCTGGTGGGACTTCGAAGGTTTCAACACGGCTGCGGACTGGATCCGCTTCAACTGCCACATGAACTCGCACGATGTCTACAGTGCTTTCGCGGTCGGAGCAAGCGAGGTCGAGATGCCCGCGACGATGGATGCGATGCGCTCAGGCGAGATCGGATTTGCCCACGTAGCGACGATGGGCAGGACCGCTTCAGAGGTTGGTGGTGCGTTTGACGAGGCTCGACTCCTACCGCTCGCGAAGAAGCTGTCGCCCGGCAGGTTCTTCCACACATGTCTCAACTTTCGCCACTCGGTCGACGCCGAGGGATACAACCGCGACCAGGAACGCCTGGCTGAGCAGCGTGGCCTGCGGCTGAATACCGCGAGGGATGGTTGTTTGATCCTCAACGGCCTTCTCGATCCGATCGGCGGCGCCGCCGTACGCTCAGCGCTGGAGCCACTCGCCAAACCGTCAGGGGCCCACGATGACCGCACGCGCGAGCAGCGGTGGGCCGACGCGCTCGTGGAGAAGGTGGCTGGTGGTCAGCCCGCGAGTATCCAGGTCACGACTTCGCTCGAGACCTTGCAAGCTGTGGCGGGCGCCCCGGCGGGCGAGATGGAGTTTGCGCCTCCGATCTCATCGGCGAGCGTGCGGCGTCTGGCGTGCGACTCGAGCGTGACCCGGGTCCTGTTGAGGGACTCGGTCGTGATCGACGTGGGCAAGGCTGAGCGGACGATTCGGGGAGCTCGGCGTCGAGCTTTGAATGCCCGGGATCAGCACTGCAGGTGGCCGGCTTGCGAGAGACCGGCCGCATGGTGCGACGGACATCACATCGTCTTCTGGGCGAATGGGGGCGATGACGACCTCGAAAATCTCGTGTTGCTCTGCCAGAGACACCACCGGATGGTGCACGAGGGTGGTTGGCAGCTGGTCAAGACCAGTGACGGTCAGATCGTCACGATCGCGCCCACCGTGAAGTTCGGGTCGGGAAAGGGACCTGATTAGCGAGTAACCGCTCGACGTATCACTCTCCGTGATGCGCAGATTGATTCCATTGATTGCAGTCCTGGCCGTTGCTGCATGCGGC
>DASZJK010000260.1:0-2585 GCA_035948155.1 Candidatus Dormiibacterota bacterium | reverse complement strand
GTCATCGTCGACCAACCCTCGGTCGAAGACACGATCAGCATCCTCCGCGGACTGCGCGAGAGGTACGAGGTTCACCACGGTGTCCGGATCAAGGACACGGCCATCGTGGCGGCCGCCGTGCTCTCGAACCGCTACATCACCGACCGTTTTCTTCCTGACAAGGCAATCGACCTCATCGACGAGGCGGCGGCCCGTCTCCGCACCGAGATCGATTCCATGCCCGCCGAGCTAGACGAGCTCGAACGCCAGATACGCCAGCTCGAGATCGAGCGCCAGGCGCTGAAGAAAGAGACCGACCGGGCGTCCAAGGACCGCCTGGCCGGGATCGAGAAGCAGCTGGCCGAGCTCGCCGAGAGGCGCACCGCGCTGCGGAGCCGGTGGGCGCAGGAGAAGGAGATCATCGCCAAGATCCGCGCCCTGAAGGCCAAGCTCGAAGAGGTCCGCGCAGACGCAGAGCGGGCGGAGCGCGCGGCCGACTTCGCCAGGGCGGCGGAGCTGCGTTACGGCAAGACAGTGGAGATCGAAAAGCAGCTCGCGGAGCTGAACAACCGGCTCGGCCAGCTGCAGGGTGACCACCCGCTCCTCAAAGAAGAGGTGAGCGAGGAGGACATCGCCCAGGTCGTTGCAAAGTGGACGGGCATTCCCGTTTCCAGGCTGATGGAAGGCGAGGTCGCCAAGCTCATCCAGATGGAGGAGAACCTGCACGAGCGTGTGATCGGGCAGGACGAAGCGGTAAGCGCCGTCGCGAACGCGGTGCGCCGCTCGCGGTCGGGACTCGCCGACCCCAACCGACCGGTTGGATCGTTCATCTTCCTCGGGCCGACAGGGGTGGGGAAGACCGAGCTGGCCCGCGCTCTCGCGGAGTTTCTCTTCGACGATGAGCAGGCGTTGATCCGGCTGGACATGTCTGAGTACCAGGAGAAGCACACCGTCGCGCGCATGATCGGCGCGCCGCCCGGCTACATCGGCTACGACGAGGGCGGCCAGCTCACCGAGGCAGTCCGGCGCAGGCCCTACTCGGTCGTGCTCTTCGACGAGATCGAGAAGGCGCATCCCGACGTGTTCAACGTCCTGCTCCAGATCCTCGACGACGGGCGTCTGACCGACGGCCAGGGCCGCACGGTCGACTTTCGCAACACCGTTTTGATCATGACCTCGAACCTCGGCGGCCAGCTCATCCAGGAGATGGCGAACAGGCCGTTCGACGAGGTGCGCGAGGCGGTGCTCGCAGTATTGCGCGACCACTTCCGGCCAGAGTTCCTCAACCGGGTCGACGACGTCATCGTGTTCAAGGCGCTGACGCAGGAGCAGCTGGGAGCGATCGTCGACATCCAGCTTGCGAGGCTTCGCAAGCGGCTCGACGACCGCAAGATCGCGCTCCTCGTCACCGACGCCGCCAAGAGGGTGCTGATCGCGCACGGGTGGGACCCGGTTTACGGCGCACGACCGCTAAAGCGCGCGATCCAGCGCATGGTCCAGGACCCCCTCGCGATGAGCATCCTCGAGGGCAGGTTCGGCGAGGGCGACGCGATCGAGGTCGACGCGGAAGACGGCCGGCTCGTCTTCAGAAAGGCGAAGGCGGCGGCCGCCGTCCCCGTCGCCTAACTGCTGCAGACCGTCCCGACCGCCGGAAGAGTGAGGTCGATCAGGTATGCGTCCTCGGCCGCATGCGAGCACGCGCTCGAGCCATACGACGTGTGGCCATTGCCCTGCCTGGTGAGCAGGATCGAACCGCTGACCTGACGGTTGACAGACTGAGCGTCCACGTAAGGCGTCGCCGGGTCGTTGGTTCCGCCGACCAGCAGAATCGGCGGCGCGTCCTGTATCGGAAGCGGGGTATGCGAACCCTTCAACTTGACCGGCCAGTCTCCGCACAGCAGGTTGCCGTACTGAGACCACTTGCCGAAGAACGGCGAGGCCTTCTCATAGGTCGGCCCAAGCGAGTCGTAATACGAGACGTCAGACGGCGAAGGAAAGTCCACGCAGAACGCGGCCGCGAATCCGCCGTTCTGGATCGCGTCGTAGGTCCCGTCCGCGTTTCGCTTGTTGTAGTAGTCGGCAAAGAACAGGAGGATCCTCCCATCGCCGCGCCCCGCCGCCACAAGGCCCTGGTCCAGGTACGTCCACAGGCTCTGGTCGTACAGCGTCTGCAGCAGTCCGGTCATCGCGAGGTTCCGCGTCAGCTGGCGCGACCCAACGATCATCGGAGTCGCGTCCAGACGAGCCATCAGGTCGTTGAGCTTTGCCGCCGGGTCGCCCGACCGGCCGAACGCGCAGCTCGCCCGGCTTCGGCAGTCAGCGAGGAAAGCCTGGAGGTTCTGCTCGAAACCGACGACCTGGCGCAGCTGCGATTCGTTGGCCGAAACGCCGGGGTCGACAACGCCATCGAGCGACAGCGCCCGCACGTGCGTCGGAAACAGGTGCGCGTACCACTCGCCGAGCAGGGTTCCATAGGAGAACCCGATGTACGTCAGCTTCGCGTCGCCCAGCGCGGCGCGGATCTGGTCCATGTCTCGTGCGTTGGTCGCGCCGTCCATGAAGGGAAGCAGGAATCCGCTTTGGCGCTGGCATCCGTCGACGAACCC
>DASZJK010000259.1:0-5863 GCA_035948155.1 Candidatus Dormiibacterota bacterium | reverse complement strand
TCGACCCCGTTGCCAGCGACGGCAAGTACTTCGACATGGCTTTCTCTCGCTGGCTGCCAGTGCCGCGTTCGAGTGTCTCTCCGGATGGCGCTGGCTACGCCTACATCGACACCACAGGGTCGGATTTCGTGCTGCACGTGGTGGCTGTTGGAAGTGGGAAGGAGACGCTGGTTCATCTGTCGACCCAGCTCTTCAATGGGCAGCCTTCCGTGCTCGACTACTCGAGCGACGGCATCTACCTCATCAATGGTTTCGAGCATCTCCTGGCCGGTTTGTGGCTGGTCGATCCAGCAAGCGGCTCGGTCAGGCAGGTCTCGAAGGACATTTTTCCGGTGCTCAGCGCGGGAAACGGCATCATCTGGACGGAGGTGTTGAATCCCGCCGATCCCAATCCGGTCGAGACCAGGACGTCGTTGGGCACTCTCGCCAATGAGATCGACCGGGTCGACATCAGGTCGGGAACTCGAACCGAGTGGTTGTATGAACCTGGAAAGGCACTGGGGTTGATTGGTCTCGACAGTCGAGGTTTGCCCCTCATCGAGACTCAAGGAGTCTGGGGCTTTGACCCCAATGCGGAGCTGCTGCTGGTTGCGGCGCCCAACTCGCCTCGATCGATCTACAAAGGCGCTCTCGTCGAGGAGATCGGAGACGGTGTCACCGATGCCCACGGTGTCTGGCTCAGCGGGCAGGCCGGCATCTACCTCTATACGAACTCGGGCGCTTTGACGAAGGTCTTGAATCAGCCTGCCTCCCCGGCGAATGGCTGCTTCTGAACGACCTCGTCGCCGAAGCGCTCCTGCAGACGCTCCAGCGCCGCGATGACCTCTTCGCTCGATCCGTCACCGCCCGCCCACAACCGCAGCTGACGCCGGCCCGCGCCTTCGAGCACCGGCAGCTCGATCCACAGCTCGGTGATCGGCGCGCGCGGCTGCCACTCCTTGATCCATGATCCGACGAGCCCGAATAGCTCCTGCGTGCTGCTCAGCGGATGACGGACGATCGACTCGCGAACCTCTGAATGTGCGCCCTGCGCGCGCCCGGCGGCATCACCTGACTCGACCTCCAGCCTCACGCGCACGTGCTTCGCTCCCGCGCCGCGCAGTCCAAGCTCGTCGGCAAGGTCGCCGCACAGCGCTCGAGCCACGAAGAGCAGCGCCTCGCGGTCCTCGACAGGGTCGCCAAACTGCCGGTGCACGCTCGTGAACATCGGCGGCTGCCACGCGTTGAGCTGATCCGGCTCGGCGCCACGCGCGAGCCACACCGCGCGCCGTCCATCGCGACCGAGCTGGCTCTCCAGCTCGCGTGGACCGATGGCCGCGACGGCTGCAAGCGTTCGCAGACCAAGTAGGTCCAGCCGCTCGAGCTGCTCGGCGTCGAGCGGAAGCTCACGTGAGGGGAGAGGCGCGAGGAACTCGCGGGCGTTAGTGACGTTGAGCATGCGTCCGGGTCGGGCGCGCGCCGCCGCGAGTCGGGCAGAGAAAGGTCCGGGAGCAAGGCCGAGCCGCGGTTCGTGACCGATCGCTTTCGCAAGACGGTGACGCGCTGCGCGGATCGATTGGCCGGCGGTCACGACATCGCTTACGTCGAGCCATGCGACACCTTCGTCGCGCACCTCGACCACTGGCGCGAGGTCGTAGAGGGCGGTCGAGATCAGCTCGCGGATTCTCGCGGTCGCTTCCTCGTCCGGCAGAACGAACACCGCCTGCGGGCAGAGATGTTCCGCCTGGCGGAGAGCCATGCCCGGCAACACCCCGTAGGGCAGCGTCTCCTCCGACGCCGCCACCACATGCTCGTCCCAGCGTCCGACGATGACCGGCCGTCCGTAGAGGTCAGGCCGCCGCGCCAGCTCCAGGTGTCCTAGGAGCCCACAGCAGACGCGCGTGGCTGCACCTCCTCGTAACCGATCGCGATCTCGCTGATGCCGGTGATGTAGTCAGGCGGCCGCCGAGGACTCAGCGGATAGCGGATCTCGAGCTCGGTTTCACCGAGCGGTGGCGCGACGCGGTTCTTCAAGCAGCGAGCGTTGACGCGAAGGCCGACGAGCTGCCCGCGCTCCCACATCCATCCGCGGCGCGAGAAACCAATGCTGAAGCTCGATGCATGCGCGAGCGCCCGGTTGGGCGCATCAATCACGCCAACCACCACCGAGCCGGATCGGTTGGCGCCGGACTCGAGCGGGCCGAGCCAGTGCTCCGGCACATCGCATAACAAAAGGAGGAAGCCGGCGCCGGCCCTCGCAAGGGTTGCAGCCGCCTCGCCCGCGATCTCAGGAGCCGGCGCGCGGACGATCGTCAGCGCGCCGGGCTCAGGGGAGAAGGGAAGTAACCAGGTGGGATCGAATCCGCCGCCGTCGATGACGATGGCGTGGGCGAGCTCGCGAGTCGCGTTGGCCAGCAGGGCGAGGGCGACCGTGAGCTTGCCGCACGTTCCGCTGCCGGTGAGCAGCGTGAGCCTGCCGCGGGGGAGGCCACCGATTCCGGTGAGGTGGTCGACCAGGGTCCCGCTTGGCCAGGGCGCCGGCGGCGGCAGCTCGCCCGCGCGCGTCAGCGCCTGGCTGCCGAAGCGGAGCCGGATCGAATCGATGGCGAGTTCGAGTCTGGGTTGAGCCTGCATCTTTCAAATTGGCGGCCTCGGAGAGAGACGCAGGGGGGAAGTGGAGGCACCCTGAAGATACCGAACGCATGTTCGAGAGTCAAGACCTCAGCCTCTTCCTTATACGTCTGGGGAGGTGGCGCGTTTGTCCTCCCCACGAAGTGGGGAGGTGGCGCGCAGCGCCGGAGGGGATTAACCCGCTGGGTTTTCACGCTCTTGGGATGTGGAATCGTTGGCGCATGCCGAGCCACCGGACGCTGATCTCTCGCCAGATGCGTCAGTCGCTAAACCACACGGAGGTGCGCATGTGGGCTTGCCTACGTCGAATCTTTGCCGAGCAGTTTGGGCGCGAGCAGCTCGGAGTTAGACGTGTGCGGAGTGATACACCGGCCCGCCCCTCCGCCGCCTGACGGCGGCACTTCCCACTGCGTGGGGAGGACTACCTCCCATAAAAAGAGCCGGGGCTCCACAGAACCCCGGCGAGTAACGAACCTACGAAACGATTGAAGAGAAGTGTCTTACTTCTTCTTCGAGGACTTCTTCGCCGCCTTCTTGGCCGGCTTCTTGGCTGCCTTCTTCTTCGCTGCCATCAATCAGTTACCTCCTTCTCCTGAAGATATGGACCCGATAGGTTCCATTGGTTTGGCGGGATCCATCTGGTGACGTGACGTGGACAGAATCGCTCCTACACGCACCTCCTCTGTAACCCCACGGGTTTCGCCGCGGACACTCTTTGATGAGAACTCCGAGACGTTGGCGGCTGACGAAAATGGTCCGCTTCCTCGCGTCGGGTCCGTTGCTTCTGTGGAAGCAATCACGAGCAGCATCGCCATACAGGTTGTTGTGATACTCGATGAACCCCACTCACGTCAATCCCTCGCGCAAATTTTTTTCGCGCGTGGTTGTGGAAAATTTCTGATGAGATCGCGCTGATGTCGAGCGTCGGTGTGCCATCGAGTCGTCGTCGACGCGCAATCACACGACCATCGATGACATCGCGAAGACTGCGACCATATGCGCAATGAGAGTCGTCCTCGGTCACGGTGCTTCCGGCAACGCCGCATCGATGAAGCCATACGTCGTCGGTTTCAAACGCCGCGGAATCGATGCGCTCGCGGTGGATCTTCCGCGTGGTGGCGCGGAGAATGCGGTGCCGGTCTTCATCAAGGCGTCGGGACGCGGTCACGATGTCGTCGGTGGTGGTCAGTCGTTTGGCGGAAGGGTCGCGAGCATGGCTGCGGTCGAGGCAGACTTCGGTGGGCTCGTCCTTTTCTCCTATCCGCTCCACCGGCCCGGCTTCAAAGACCAGCTGCGCACCGCGCACTGGCCCGAGATCAGGTGCCCGACCCTGTTCCTGAGCGGCGATCGTGATCCATTCGCCGACCTGAGGCTCCTCGAGCAGAAGATCACGATCATCCCCAACGCCCGGCTCGTGGTGTTCAAGGGCCAGGGCCACGGGTTGCTGAAGGTGCTGGACGACGCGCTCGACGTGGCGACGGAATTCCTCCAGACCCATTTCAAATGACGGCCTCGCAGCACATGGTGCAGGCCAACGGGCTGAGGTTTCGGACCATGGTCGACGGTCCCGCTGCCGGTGAGATGGCCATCCTGCTGCACGGGTTCCCGGAAGGCGCCGAGTCCTGGTCCAAACAGGTCGACGCGCTTGCCAGCGCTGGAGCGCTCGCGGTCGCGCCCGACATGCGGGGCTACGGATTGAGCGACGCGCCGCCCAACGTCAGCGATTACGAGATCGGCACCCTGGTCGCCGACGTCGCGGCTCTCATCAATGCCTTCGGGCGCGACCGCGCACACATCGCCGGACACGATTGGGGCGCGATCGTCGCATGGTTCTTCGCGAGCCGCCACCCCGAGATGACGAAGTCGCTGACCGTTCTATCGGTGGGACATCCGGCCGCCGCGGCGGCGGCGATCCGCAATGACGAGGACCAGGCCAAACGCTCGGAGTACATCCGCCTCTTCCTGATGGAGGGCAAGGCCGAGGACGTTCTGAGCGAGGACGACCACCGACGGATGCGCGTGATGTTCGGTGACATCGCCGGACCGGCGACCGAGCATTTCCTGCGCTCGGTGTCGCGACCAGGCCGCTTGACCGCCGGGCTCAACTACTACCGCGCGAACTTTGGGCGCGGCCTCGACTGGTGGTCTCGCGTAAACGATGTGAAGGTCGAAGCTCCGACTGTCTTGCTTTGGGGCGACCAGGACGCCTTCCTCGGACGTTGGCAGGCAGAGCACACAGGGGATCACATGACGCGCGACTATCGCCTGGAGGTCCTTGAAGGCGCGGGCCACTGGCTGCAGTTCGAACGGCCTGACGACGTGAGCCGCACCCTCGTCGGCGCGCTCTTATAAGTAAGCTTTCACCGATGCTGCGTCCGGGCGAGTCCGAAAGGCGCGGGGGATTGCGCCGTCTCGATGACATTCTCGAGAGCCTCGAGCAGCTGAACCTTCACGACAAGACTGAGCTGCCCGACCATGTTGCCGAGGCCCTCGTCATGCTCGGCATCGAGCAGCCGCACTCCATACCCATCCCACAGCTCATCGAGCGCGTGTGGGCCATGCAGCAGCCGTACCTCATCACGATCGTGGTCGAGCGCCGGCGCCGCAGACGCCGCAAGCTCCCGACCGACCCGAGCCCCACAGAACCGCAACACTGAAAGCCGTCGACTGGATCGAGCTGTTCTCGCGCATAGGCGCAGGCGTTCGCCGCGCGGTGGTGCCGCTGGCCGGAACCGAAGCCGGCCGCGTGTCGCTGAGCGTGGGCGCCGGCGGCGACACGACTATCGAGCTCGACCGCGCCGCGGAAGACGTCGTTTTCTCAGAGCTCTCCGGCCTGGCGGAAAGAGGTGAGAGGTTCTCTGTCCTTTCCGAAGAGGCTGGGCAGCGCAGCTTCGGCGCCGAATATCCACTCATCCTGGTCGACCCGGTCGATGGAAGCCTGAACGCCAAGCAAGGTGTCCCGTTGTTCGGCCTGATGCTCGCGGTCCTCGACGGGCCCACCGTCGGCGACACGTTCGCCGGCCTCGTGCTCAACCTGATGACCGGCGAGGAATGGAGCGCGGTGCGCGGGCACGGCGCCACACGATCAGGCAAGCCGCTCTCTCGGCTGGCGTCGACGAGTGATCACCGCATCGAGCTCCTCGGCCTCGAGAGCACGCCTCGCGCGCTCAAGGTGGCGCAGCCGCTGGTCGAGCGCGCGGGCAAGATCCGCATACTGGGCTCGATGGCGATCTCGATCGCGCTCACGAGCGCG
>DASZJK010000258.1:0-2696 GCA_035948155.1 Candidatus Dormiibacterota bacterium | reverse complement strand
CCGACGAGCTCAGCCGGACTCATGTCGGCCAGGAGCTTCCACAGCGGCTTGCGCTCGGCCTTCGCGTACAGGTCCCAGACCGCGTTGACGAGCGCAGCGGTGGCGAGGTGGACGACGCCCTTCTCCGGACCGAGCCACCGCAGCTGGCTGTCGGCGACGAGGCCACGCCAGAACCCCGACATGTCGGCCGCGATTTCCTCCAGGGTCCGCCCCACCACATGGCCAGACAGCAGTTCGATCGCCTCGACGCAGAGCTCGTTGCCGCGCCCGATGGTGAAGGTGAGGCCATGTCCGGACAGACCGTCCGACCGGTCCGTCTCGAGCACGACGTACGCGGCCGAATAGTCGGGGTCGGGGTTCATCGCGTCCGAGCCGTCGAGCGTGCGAGACGTCGGGAAGCGGATGTCCAGAGCCGTGGCCCGCAGGATCCTCGTGCCCACCTGGCTCGGAGTTATATGCTAGTCCTCCGATGTTTGTCAACCGGCCGACCTCGGCGACGCGCGCCAGGAGGGCCGCTAAGGCGTGAACGTCCGACCTCTTGGCATCGGCCGCGGGTTGGGCGACAATCCACGCGACGTGAGCACCAAGCCGGCCGCCCGCAGAGGGCGGCGCACGGGCCGGGCCCCGCGCGTGACCGAGGAGGCGATCGACAAGATCCGCGAGAGGATCGTGAACGGCTCCTGGGGCCCCGGCGACCGCCTGCCCAAAGAGAGCGAGCTGGCTGCCGACCTCGGCCTCTCCCGCAACTCTTTACGGGAGGCGGTGCGCGCGCTTTCGCAGCTGCGTGTGCTCGAGGTGCGACAGGGCGACGGAACTTACGTCAGCAGCCTGGAGCCAGACCTCCTCCTGGAAAGCACCGGCTTCGTGAGCCACCTCCTCCTGGGCGACACCGCGGTAGAGCTCTACGAGGTCCGGCGGATCCTCGAGGCCGCCGCCGCATCCCTTGCCGCGGGGCGTATCGACGCGGGCGAGAAGGACGACCTCGCGCGCATTCTGCAGAGGATGCGCCAGACACAGACGGTGGAAGAGCTGGTCGAGGCAGACGTCGCGTTTCACGCCGTGATCGCCAAGGCGGCAGGCAACGCGGTCCTTGCGTCACTGCTCGCAAGCCTCTCGACGCGCACGATGCGCGTGCGCCTGTGGCACGGGCGCGCGGCCGACGACGCGCTTGACGAGACGCGCGAGGAGCACCGGCGGATCTACGAGGCGATAGTCGCGGGTGACCCGGAGCTGGCTCGGGCCGCGGCGACGGCGCACATTGCGAGCGGCGAGCGGTGGCTTCGCGCTCAGCTCGCCGAAGCTGGGACGAGCCCATGAACGTCGGCCTGCACACGCGATTGAAGCACGGCGCCGAGGAGGGCTACGAGCAATACCACCGCGCAGTCTGGCCCGACGTCCTGTCAGAGATCCGTCGCGCGGGCATCACCAAGTACGTGATCTTCCGCGACGGCCTCGACCTCTTCCACTACATCGAGTGCGAGGACTACGACCGCGCGATCGCCGAGATCGCGAAGGACCCCACCAGCATTCGCTGGGAAACCGAGATCGCGACCATGATGGCCGTGACGCACGACTTCAGCGGTCAGGGCAGCGACCGCATGAAAACGATCTTCGAGCTCTGATCCCTCTCGGTCGACTCGGACTGGGCACCGCGCCGCTAGGCGGGCTGTTCGAGGCGGTGAGCGACGACGAGGCGCATCGCGTGGTCTCGGCGGCATGGGACGCCGGGATCCGCTACTTCGACACAGCACCGCTCTATGGATTCGGCCTTTCCGAGCAGCGGTTGGGCGCGGTCCTCCGGACCAAGCCACGCGATGAGTTCGCTATCTCCACCAAGGTCGGGCGTCTCCTGCGTGCGGACGCTCCGCCTGAGCTCGGCCAGGCGTGGAAGGGCACCCCTCCCGTCAACCCCGTGTTCGATTTCTCCTACGACGCGACGATGCGCTCGGTGGAAGAGAGCCTCGACCGGCTCCGCCTCGATCGCGTGGACGTTCTGCTCATCCACGATCCAGACCAGCATTTCGAACAGGCGCTGACCGGCGCCTATCGTGCCCTCAACCGCCTTCGCGCAGAGGGAACAGTGCGGGCGATCGGAGCCGGCATGAACCAGGCCGAGATGCTCGCCCGGTTCGCGCGCGAGGCCGACTTCGACTGCTTCCTCCTCGCGGGGCGCTACACGCTGCTCGACCGCACCGGCGCACTGGAGCTCCTGCCGCTGTGCCTGGAACGCGGGATCTCGGTCATCGCCGGAGGCGTCTTCAACAGCGGCATCCTCGCCGAGTCCGGTTCGAAGCTGCACTACAACTACGAGCCGGCGCCTCCGGACGTGATGGCGCGCGCGGAGCGGATCAAGGCGATCTGCGAACGCCATGGCGTGGACGTCAAGGCCGCCGCCCTCCAATTCCCGCTGCGGCATCCTGCGATCGCGTCAGTGCTGACGGGTTGTCGCTCCGTGGCGGAGCTCGAGGAAAACGTGCGGCTGTTCAACGCGTCAATACCTGACCAGCTCTGGGAGGCGCTCGACGCGTGATCGTCGACTCGCACCACCACTTCTGGGACCCGACCCGGCGCCGCTACCCATGGATGGGCGACGAGCTCGAGGCCATCCGCCGTCCGTTCGGACCCGAAGACCTGCGTCCGCTCCTCGACGACAACGGCGTCGACAGGACCATCCTCGTGCAGACGATTGCCAGCGT
>DASZJK010000257.1:0-1700 GCA_035948155.1 Candidatus Dormiibacterota bacterium | reverse complement strand
GCGCCCAGACCCGACCATGCGCGGCCCTCGACCGTTTGCCTCGAGGGCCGGACGAAACGCGTGCGGGACATGAAGTCCGGGACGCCCGGCGGCACCATCAAGGCGCGGGGCAGCATGCGCGTGACCGGCGCTCCGCGCTCGCCCTCCACCGTGCGGAAGTGATACGCGGTGGCCTGCTGGTAACCCTCGAACGTGCGGTCGAGCACAGTGATCGAGCGCAGCCACTTCACGTGCGTCATCCCGTACCAGCCGGGCACGACGAGGCGCAGCGGGAAGCCATGCTGCGGCGGTAGCGGTTGCCCGTTGATTGCGTACGCGAGAAGTACCTCGTCCCGCGAAGCGTCCGCGATCGGAAGGCTTCGCTCGTAGAGCTGGTCGACGCCTCCCTGCACGCCGCGGTCGAGGCCGGTGAACACGACGTCGACAGCCCCGTCTCGCAACCCAGCCTCGTGAAGCAGCGCGGCGAGCGGCGTGCCCGTCCATTCGGCCGTACCAACTGCTTCACCGAGCCACGGTTGGCTGAGCGGCCGCGGAGATGTGCGAGCGCGGCCATTGCCCGCGCACTCCAGGGTGACCGCCAGGGTTTGCGCCGGCCGTGACCTGAGATCATCGATGCTCAGTCGCAGAGTCTTGCGCACGTGGCCGCCGACGACCAGCCTGTAATCGGCGATGTCGACCTGCGGTATGTCGAAGTGGATCAGCAGGTAGTGAAGACCGATCGGGGTGATCGGGTAACGGAGCGCCTCGAGCGGCATCGAATGGTTTCGCACCGCGAGCTGGAGCTCGTCCAGCGTTATGTCGGGCGTGTCGACGAGAGTGCCCGCGGGCCTCGACTGCAAGACCTTCCCCACTGCGATCGGGCTAGTCTAAAAGCCATGCAGGAGAGAAGTGAAGAGCAGATCATCAGCCGCCTGCTGGAGCTGGAAAACGACGAACAGGCAGAGCGACGCGTGCGGCTGAGGGGTGAGAGGTACCTCTCGCTGCTTCACGATCCGGACAACGGCCGCAGCTACGTATTCCGCCACGGCACCGACGAAACGGAAGGCGCCGAGATCCCTGAGGACGCGGAGTTCTATGAATACCCGACCGTCGATGTCGCCCAGCGCGCCTTCGAGCAGATGCTCAATGAGTCGCGACGCGCGGGCCAGGTGGTGGAGGAGGACTCGACCGACGACCTCGGCGATTTCGAGAGCAGCGGCGCAGAGATCCGAGACCTCTACGCCGATGTGGACGAGGACGAGCTGACGCAGGATCCGGTCATCAGCGAGGAAGAAGAGCCCTAAACCGCGCCCTCAGCAATCTCCAAGCATTCTCCCAGCCGGGTTCAATCGGGCTGGCAGAAGATCCACATCGTGCCCCAACGAATCTGGATCCCCCTCGCTGCCATTGTCGCCCTCGCCCTCCTCGGCGGCGCGGGGGCTTACGCGTACTTCTTCTCAGGGCTGCGCAGCACGCCGCCGGCGTTGAGCCTGTCCACGCCAAGCGCCTCGGCCAGCGCATCCTCGAGCGCGTCGGCGACGGCCGGCGCCGGCACGTGGTCGATCGCCACCGGCTCGCTGGTGGGCTACCGCGTCAACGAGCAGTTCGCCGGGCAGAGCTCCAGCCACCAGGCTGTTGCGCGGACGAGCGACGTCACCGGCAAGGTGGTCATCGCGCAGTCGGGCACGACCTACGAGATGACGTCGGCGACGATCACGGTG
>DASZJK010000256.1:0-10817 GCA_035948155.1 Candidatus Dormiibacterota bacterium | reverse complement strand
ACGTCGCCCGGCGACACGACCTCGGTCACGACCTTGAGCCCGGTCTCTTCGCGGGCGAGCGCCATCATCTTCAGGCCCGCCTCGCCCAGGCCCTGGAAGGAATAGGGCGACGTGCGGGGCTTGAATGCTCCGCCGCGCAAGATCCGCGCCCCCTGCGCCGCGACGTGGCGAGCCGTCTCGAGGAGCATCTCCTCGCCCTCGACCGAGCACGGTCCGGCCATGATCACGACCTCGTCGTCACCGATCCTCACCCCGTCCACATCGACGATCGTGTCGGCCTTGCGAAACTCGCGCGAAGCGAGCTTGAACGGCTTGGTGATCGGGATGATCTCCTGGATCCCTCCCAGGTGGGAGAACGCGTCCTTGTACGCGTAGGCGTTGCCGCCGATCACGCCGATCACGGCCCGCTCTTCCCCCTTCGAGAGCTCGGCCTTGAGCCCGATCTCGTCGATGCGCTCGACGACCGCGTCGATCTCCCCCTGGGTCGCCTGGTGGGACATGACGATGATCAAGGTCTGGAGGCTCCGCTCGATAGATCGGCGAGAGATTCGGCGCATCGGCGGCCGAGACGAAGGCGCCGCGAGCACCGGACCGGAGCGCATCCCGTCGATGCGCGAGGACCGGAGCGCAAGCGGTAACGCACGGATCGGACGCCTAGGCGCCGAAGATCCGTCGATCTCATCGGGCGGTGCCTCCTAACGTTCCTTTCATGTAGTCGAGGTCTGCTTTGATCGCCTCCGCCCCGCGCAGGTACGCGAACCGCATCGCCGCCTGGGGGCGCGGGGTGTTGTACAGCAGCAGGATACGGATGCAGTTCGCGACAGCACGCGGGTTCGGCTGCCGCACCGCGACGTCGTGGCCACAGAGCATCGGGACGTCGAGCCAGCCCAGGCGCCGCACGGCGTGGGCGGGAAACTCCGCGTCGAGGTCCGGCGTGGTGGTGAAGAATGCCGCCGCGATCTCGGTCGGATCGAGGTCGTTGAGCATCGCGAGCTCGCGAAGAAGCTCCTCGGTGGCCTCCATGATCGCCTCAGGCGTGTTCGCGGTCGCGGTAGTCGCTCCCCGGATTCCTCTCAGCGGCAAGCCTTCAAAAGCTCCCTGACGAGTGACACGCCATCCCCGGCGCGCTCGATCTCGTCCACGATCGCGCTGCCGACCACGGCCGCGTCGAGCTTGCCGCGCAGCGCCTTGAGGTGCTCCTGGCGCGAGATGCCGAACCCCGCCGCGACGGGCAGCGTCGTCCGCTTCCTGACCTCGGCCAGCAGCTCGGGAATCCCGTCCGGCAGCTCCTTGCGCACGCCGGTGATGCCGGTGACAGTCACGCAGTAGACGAACCCGCTCGAGTGCGAAGCGATCGCCGCGATCCGGTCCGGGGGGGTCGTCGGCGCGACCATGAAGACGGTGTCGAGCGACGCCGCGCGCAGCCACCCGGCGACCGGCTCGGCCTCCTCGATCGGGAGGTCGGGCACGATGACACCCGCCACTCCGGCCTGCGCCGCCTCGGCGGCGAACCGGCGCGGGTCGTGGGACAGCACCGGGTTGATGTAGGTCATGAGCACGACCGGGATCCCCTCGGACGCCACCGCCGCGGCCACCTCGAGCGCGCCCGCGACGGTCATTCCATGCGCGAGCGCTTCCTGGCCCGCCTTCTGGATCACCGGCCCGTCGGCGAGCGGGTCGGAGTGCGGGATGCCGATCTCCAGCGCCGCGATGCCCGAGGCGGCGAGCCTCTTGCCGACGTCGATCGACCGCTTCTTCGTCGGATGGCCGGCCATGATGTACGCGACGAGCTTCAGGTCACCATCCGCCCTGAGGGCTTTCTCGAGCTTCGACGTTTGCTCAGCCACCATCGTTACTGGGGTCCCCGCGAAGTCACGGCGCGCCGCTTCCCGATCCGCTGCGCGGCTCGGGTCGCGGGTCCTCTGACTTCGTGGGGCTTTCGACCGAATCCATGTCCTTGTCGCCCCGGCCCGAGAGGCAGACCAGGATGCGTCCGCCCGGTCCGAGCTCCTTGGCGATCACGCCCGCGTGGTGGATGGCGTGCGACGGCTCCAGGGCGGGCATGATGCCTTCGAGCTTCGTGCAGAGCTTGAACGCCGCAAGCGCGTCTTTGTCCGTCACGGCCACGTACTCCACCCGCTCGATGTCGCGCAGGAACGCGTGCTCGGGACCGACTCCTGGGTAATCGAGCCCAGCGCTGATCGAGTGCGTCGGCAGGATCTGCCCGTCGCCGTCCTGCAGCACGTACGAGTAGGAGCCGTGCAGCACGCCTGGCCGGCCGCCGACCAGTGAGGCAGCGTGTTCGCCGCTCCGGATTCCTCTGCCCGCCGCCTCGACCCCGACCAGCGCGACGTCCCGATCGTCCAGGAACGCGGTGAAGATCCCGATTGCGTTCGACCCGCCGCCCACGCACGCCACCACAACGTCGGGCAGCTTGCCGTCGAGCGAGAGGTACTGGTCACGCGCCTCGTCGCCGATCACTCGCTGCAGGTCTCGCACCATCTCCGGATACGGGTGCGGCCCGACGACCGACCCGATGATGTAGTGCGTCGTCCGCACGTTGGTCACCCAGTCGCGGATCGCCTCGGTGGTCGCGTCCTTCAGGGTCTTCGAGCCGCTCGTGACCTCGCGCACCTCGGCGCCGAGCAGCTTCATGCGCCGCACGTTCATCGCCTGGCGGCGCATGTCCTCGGTCCCCATGTAGACCGTGCAGTCCAGGCCGAACCGCGCGCACACGGTCGCGGTGGCCACGCCATGCTGACCCGCGCCAGTCTCGGCGATGATCCGCTTCTTCCCCATCCGCAGGGCGAGCAGCGCCTGGCCGACGGCGTTGTTGAGCTTGTGCGCACCCGTGTGACACAGGTCCTCGCGCTTGAAGTGGATGTGCGTGCCGCCGAAGTGCTCGCTCAGCCGTGTCGCCGCGTACAGAGGCGTCGGCCTGCCGATGAATGCGCGCCGGTGGCCGGCCAGCTCGAGCTGGAACTGGGGGTCGGCCTTGGCCTCGTGCCACATGTCCTCCAGCTCGTGCAGCGCGCTCATGAGCGTCTCGGGCACGTACTGGCCGCCGAAGGCGCCAAAGCGCCCATCGACGGGATGCGTGAGCCTGACGCTCATCCCAATGTCTCGGCGATCCGCACCGCCCGGATGAACGCGCGCACCTTGTCCGGATCCTTGACGCGCACGCGCGATTCGACACCGCTCGACACGTCGACACCGTAGGGCTTGAACCCGCGCACGACCTTGCCCACGTTACCCGGTTCAAGACCGCCCGCGATGAACACCTGGCGCTCGGCGAGCAGCAGCCGCGCTAGGTCCCAGTGCCAGGTACGGCCGGTGCCCCCGCGCTGATCTTGGGACCAGGAGTCGAGCATGATCGGATCCGGCCAATCGTCCGCGTCGGGGACCACGCCCTCCCTGACTTTGAGGACTTTCATCACCGGCCGGCCGGCGTCGAAACCCGGCGCCTCCGAGCCGTGGAGCTGCAGCATGTCGAGGTCGACGAAATCCGCGATCTGCCGCACCTCGTCGGCCGGCTGGTCGATGAAGACGCCGACGATCCGCGTGTGCACGGCCAGGTCGTCGAGGACCTTCTTCGCCTGCTCCGGCGTCACGCGCCGGTCGGAATCGCAGAAGTGAAACCCGATCAGGTCCGCCCCCGCCTCGACCGACGCCTTTGCGCCGTCGAGGTCGCAGATGCCGCAGATCTTGATTCGTATCAACTGTTGAGCGCCCGGATCTGCGCGGCGGGATCGGCCGATCTCATGAGCAGCTCCCCCACAAGGATCGCGTCCGCGCCGGCCTCGTGCATCCGTCTCGCGTCTTCCACCGAATGGATCCCGCTCTCGGCGACCACGACCACCCCCGGCGCGATCAGCTTGCGCAACCGCTCGGTCAGGCCCAGGTCGACCTCGAAAGTGCGCAGGTCGCGGTGGTTGACCCCGATCATGGTCGCGCCCGCCTCGAGCGCGGCCGCGGTCTCGCGCTCGTCATGCACCTCCACCAGCGCCGCCACACCTCGACTCCTGCTAAGCGCAATCAGGTTGCGCAATTGTTCCGGCTCCAGCGCGGCCGCGATCAGAAGGACGGCGTCCGCGCCGCATGCACGGGTCTCAGCGACCTCGTACGGGTCGGTGACGAAGTCCTTGCGCAGCAGCGGTAGGTCGGTCGCCGCGCGCACCGCGCGCAGGTGCTCGACCCGTCCGCCGAACCCTGCCATGTGCGTGAGCACCGAGATCGCCGCCGCACCACCCTCCGCGTACGCGTGGGCAAGGTCGGCGGGCCGGTAGTCCTCGGACAGCACGCCCATGCTCGGTGTGCGCTGCTTCATCTCGGCGATGATGGCGAGCGTCGGCCTCCTCAGCGCACCGGCGAAGTCCTTCGGCGTGTAAGCCGCGACCGCCTGCTCGAACCTGTCGGAGTCCATGAGGTGGCGCCGCCGCTGGAGATCCTGCCGGGCACCCAGGACGAGACGACTGAGGAGATCGTCCGCGGTCATTCCTGAGAGAGTCTGGCCCACCTGTCGAGAACCTCGCCCGCCCGCTCGGAGTCGATCGCCTCCGCCGCCAGTCCGAGCCCTTCCTGCCAGTCCCGCGCCAGGCCCGACGCGCGCAGCGCCGCGGCCGAGTTCAACAACACCACGTCACGCCGAGGGCCCTTGGCGCCGCCGAGCACCTCCCGTGCCAGCCGCGCATTCTCCTCAGGCCCGCCACCGCGCATCGACTCGACGGGCGCGTGCGCCAGGCCGAGCTCGACCGGGTCGAGCTCATATTCCTTGCGCTGCCCGTCGACCTCGATGACAAACGACGGCGACGCGACCGACAGCTCGTCCATCCCATCCGCGGCGTGGAAGACGATCGCGCGCTCGACTCCGAGCCGAACGAGGACATCCGCCATCGTCGACGCGAGCGATGCGTCGGCGACGCCCAGCGCCTGGTACTTCGCGCCGGCGGGGTTGCACAGCGGGCCGAGCACGTTGAAGACCGTGCGCATTCCTAGCTCGCGGCGCGTTGCGCCCGCGAATCGGAACGACGGGTGAAACACGGGCGCGAAAAGGAACCCGATACCCGCCTCATTGATGCAGCGCGCAACCCCCTCGGGGGTCAGGTCGATCTTCACGCCGAGCCGCTCGAGCACGTCCGCGGATCCGCACAGCGACGACGCGGCGCGGTTGCCGTGCTTGGCGACTCGCGCGCCGCACGCTGCCGCGACGATGGCCGAAAGCGTCGATATGTTGAACGTCGCGAGTCCGTCCCCGCCGGTGCCGCACGTGTCGAGAAGTGCGCCGTCCACCTCGATCGGCGTCGCCATCGCGCGCGCGGTGCGCGCGAAACCCGCGATCTCCTCCGCGGTCTCGCCCTTCATCCGCAGCGCGACGAGGAAGCCCGCGATCTGGGAAGGCGTCGCGTCGCCGCGGATGATGATCTCGAACGCCGCCGCGGCCTCGTCTTCGGTGAGGTCCTGGCGCTTCACGAGCCTGGCGATGGACTCGATCACGGCCCCTCCGACCGCTGCGCGGCCACCTCCCCGCCGAGCGGGGAGGACGGCTTACTTGCGCGCCGAATGAAGTTGCCGAGGATCTTCTTGCCTTCCCTGGTCAGCACGGACTCGGGGTGGAACTGCACGCCATAGGTCGGATACCTCACGTGCCGCAAGCCCATCACCACTCCCTCGTGCGTCCACGCCGTGACGACCAGGTCGGGAGGAACGCTCGAACGCTTGACGATGAGCGAGTGGTAGCGCGTCGCTTCGAACGGCTCGCTCACCCCGGCGAGCACGCCCGAGTTGTCGTGGTGGATCCACGCGGTCTTGCCGTGCGACGGCTCGTTCCGCACGACCTCGCCGCCGAAGACCTGGCCGATGCACTGATGTCCCAGGCACACGCCGAGGATGGCGACGCGACCGGACAGCTCCCGGATCGCATCGTTCGACACGCCCGCATCGTCCGGCGTCCCCGGTCCAGGCGAGATGACGATGCCGTCGAACTTCGCCAGCTCCTCGACGGTCACCTCGTCGTTGCGAAACACCTGCGGCTCGGCGCCGAGCTCCGCCATGTACTGGACGAGGTTGTAGGTGAACGAGTCGTAGTTGTCGATCATGGCGATGCTCATCACATCGCCTCGGCCATCTCAATCGCCTTGAACATCGCGCCCGCCTTCTCCAGGGTCTCCTCGAATTCGCGTTCCGGACGCGAGTCCGCGACAACGCCGGCGCCCGCCTGCACGTACGCGATCCCGTCCGCGATGACAACTGTGCGCAGCGTGATCGCCATGTCCAGGTTGCCGCCGAAGCTCACGTAACCCGCCGACCCGGCGTATACGCCGCGCTGGTCGGGCTCGAGGTCGGCGATCACCTCCATCGCTCGGATCTTTGGCGCGCCCGATACCGTGCCGGCCGGGAAGGCGGCCCGCAGCGCGTCGAGAGAGGTCCTGCCCTCCCGCAGCTGGCCGCTGACGGTGGAGGAGATGTGCATCACGTGCGAGTAGCGCTCGATCTCCATCAGCCGTTCGACGTTTACCGTGCCCGGTTTCGCGACGCGCCCGACGTCGTTCCGGCCGAGATCGACGAGCATCACGTGCTCGGCGCGCTCCTTCAAGTCGCTGAGCAGCTCCTTCTCGAGCCGCCCGTCCTCGGCCGGGTCGGATCCGCGACGGCGCGTCCCGGCGAGCGGCCGCGTTTCGACCCGCCTGCCTTCGACCTGCACGAGCTTCTCGGGCGACGTGCCGACGACGTGACGTTCGCCGCCAAGGGCGAGAAAGAACATGTAGGGCGAAGGGTTGATCGCGCGCAGGCAGCGATAGACGTCGAACGGCGCGGCCGCCAGCGGCTTGTGAAAGCGCTGCGAGACCACGATCTGGAACGCGTCGCCGCCCATGATGTGCTCGCGAGCGGCGTCGACCATCGCGTGGTACTGGCCCTGGGTGACGTTGGACTGCCAACTCGCGCCGTCGACCCCGCGCGGCGGGGCGGCCACGTGATCGTCCGCCAGCCGCTGCTCCATGTCGTCGATGCGCCGGACAGCGTCGTCGTAGTCCTCGCGGTCGGGACGGTGGATCGTGAGCAGCTGGAGCCGGCGCGTCACGTGGTCGAACACCGCGAGGTCTTCCGCCCTGACGAACGAGCTCTCGGGCATCGGCGGCGGCGCTCCCCTGGCGACCGGCAGCTTTTCGAAATGCCGCGCCGTCTCATAGCCCAGGTAGCCGACGGCGCCGCCGTGGAACCGAGGCACGCCCTTCAGCGGCGCTGTTTCCTCGCCCGCGACGGAGGCGAGTGCCTCGAGCGGGTTGCCGTCGCCGAGCTCGAGCTGCCGGGCGTTCGCCCCGATGAACGAGTACCGCGCCAGCCTCTCCCCACCCTCCACGCTCTCGAGCAGGAATCCCGGCTCGCCGGGCGGGCACAGATGCGAGTACGCGCGGACCGGCGTGAGCATGTCGGCGAGGACTTCGCGATAAACCGGGATGAGCCGGTATTCGCCCGCCAGCGCCCGCGCTTCATCGCGGGAGGGAGTGCAGTCTCTCATCTCATCTCCTCTGATTCCGCCCCGCTCTCTGCGGTGGGGCCGGAGCGGAAACCTTATCAGATCGCGGCTTGGTGTTTCGCCCTGGCTTTCATGTCGCGCTGCGTCCAGACGATATGCACGATTGACTAGCCTAGAGCGTTATCCACCTCCGAATGGCGGACGACTACCGCCCGGGCTCGCGTGAGGATTTCGACCGCCTGTACCAGGTGGCTTACCCGCGCGTGTATCGGACGCTGACCGCCCTGCTGAGCGATCCCGCGGCGGCCGAGGATTGCGCGCAGGACGCGTTCGTCCAGGCCTACCGTGCCTGGAGCCGCTGGCGCCCCAACGCCCCGGCGGAGGCGTGGGTCCACCGGATCGCCGTCAATCGCGCCATCTCCTATCGCCGCACGGCCAAGCTCCGCACGGTCGGTGAGGTCATGCGCCGCCTGGGCCGGCCGGCGCCGAGCCCCGACCCCGCGGACGAGGCTAGCCGGTCGGACCTTCTGACCGCCCTGCGTGCCCTGCCGCCGAAGCTCGCCGCGGCGATCGTCCTGCGCCACTACCACGGTTACAACAACCGGGAGATTGCCGCGGCGCTGGGCGTTTCCGAGCGCACGATCGGAACGCGCCTGCGGCAGGCCGGTGAGCGGCTGCGACGCGAACTGGAGCCAGGCTTCCCACTTGACGCTGTTGCGGCGTTACAAGCAGAGAACCGTGAGACCTATGCCAAAGATTGACCCCGATGGGCTGCATCCGACTCTGATCGCGCGCCTGCGCGCGGAGCTGAATCGCGTGCGTCCGCCGCAAAACCAGCCTCGCTACCTGAGGGCAGGCGCGCCCACCCACCCCTGGCGCTTCGCACCGATCGCGCTCGCGATCGCCTTCACGGGCATCCTTGCCCTGACTGCATTCGCTGCGACCGGCAGCCCGAACCCGGCGGTCTGGACGAACCGCGTCGAAACGGTGATCAACCCGCCGTCCCCGAGCCCCGAGTCGGAATCCACGCCAACTGAGACTCAGCAGCAGGCGGTCCCGGCCCCACCGCCTGCGCACAAGCCCACAGCACAGCCGACACAAAGGGCCGAGCCGAGCGATTCGCCCGAACACGAGTCCCCCGAGCCTGGCGACGGCCGCTCGGGCACGAGTTCGACCGCGAGTTCGAGCCGCAGCGGTAACCCGCCGGGCGATCACTGACCCGAGCTTCCGACTTGGCGTGGGCCGGGCGTTTCTAGGGCCATGAAAAGACCAGTCGTACTCATCGTCGGCGCGGCAGCGGGGGCATTGCTGGTCGCTGCGGTGGGCGCGTCCGCCCACACCGGTTTTTCGCTGACCAGGCTGGCAGGAGTCCACTCCGCGGTCCTGAGCGAGGAGGCCACCGGCGCACGCACCGAGACGCCGGAGCCAAGCGATTCGCCCGAACCGACAGAGGCGCCCAAGGCCGGCCCAACCGCGGCGTCGACCAAGGCTCCAGAGCCCGCGGACATCGAAACCGAGACGGGCGACAACGACGACCAGGGGGAGAACAACGCACCAAAGGCTCAACCGACGAGCTCCGGCGAACACGACGGCGGCTCGAGCGGGGGCGGTGACGGCGAGCACGGAGACTGAGCTCCCGCTCCTCCACTGAGGCGAAGGGCCGGATCGGGGGATCCGGCCCTTTTCAGAGCCGGGCCCTTAGCGCCGCTTCTGCACGAACTGAAAACCGAATCGCCCCTTCACGCAGAGGTGTCCGGACGTAACGCTCGAGTCGAGCGGTGACGTGACCTTGACGATCGAGTTGGCCTGCACGTGCAGCTCGAGCATGCAGCCGACCCCGCAGTAGGGACACACGGTCTCGGTCACGGTCTGCTTCGACTCGTCCCACGTGCCCGCGGCGCGCATGTCGTGCTCGCTCTTGAACATCAGCGCGCCGGTCGGACATACGCCGATGCAGTTGCCGCAGTACACACACGCGGACTCGGGCAGGGGCGTATCGAACTCGGTCGAGATGTGGGAATCGAACCCGCGACCGGCCACAGCGATGGCGAACGTGTTCTGGGCGTCGACGCCGCACGCCTCGACGCACTTGTAGCAAAGGATGCAGCGCGAGTAGTCGCGCACATACAGGTCGTTGTCAACCTTCACCGGTTGCGCGACCGTCGCGGCCTCGGCGCCGAAGCGCGACGGATCGGCGCCGTACTGCTCGATCCATCCGTGGACCTGGCGCGATGTGAGCGACATGTCGACGGACGACGCAAGCAGCTCGAGCACAAGGCGACGGCTGTGTCGCACACGCTCGGAGTCGGTCCGGATCTTCATCCCCTCCTCGACCTTGCGCGAGCACGCGGGCACGAGGACGCGCGAGCCCTCGAGCTCGACCACGCAGACGCGGCAGACGTTCACCGGCGTGAGGTTGTCGATCTGGCACAGCGTCGGTGTGTCGACGCCGAGCCTCCGGCACGCGTCGAGGATGGTCGCGCCCTGGCGCGCGAGGACGTCGCGTCCGTCGATGGTCAGGGCGACGTCAGCCATTAAGCACCGGCAGCTGCTGCAATCCGGACGCGATCGCATTGGCCGCGGTCTGGCCCAGACCGCAGATCGATGCGTCGCGCATCGCCTGGGCGATGTCGCTGAGCAGCATCACGTCCGCCTGACTCCCGCCGTTCGCAAACATGCGCTCCAGGATCTCCTCCTGGCGCTTGGTGCCGACGCGGCAGGGCACGCACTGCCCGCACGACTCGTCGCGGAAGAACCGGGCGATGCGCAGCAGCGCCTGCCTCATGTCGGCGGCCTCGTCGAACACGATCACGGCGCCGGAGCCGAGCGTGGCGCCGATTGCGCGCGTGCCCTCGAACGAAAGGGGAACGTCGAGCTGGTCCGGCGTGAGGAACGAGCCCGCCGCGCCGCCGAGAAGCACGGCCTGGATCTTGCGCGCACCTGCCATGCCGAGGAGGTTGCGCAGCGGGGTTCCCATCGGTACGTCGTACACGCCCGGCCGGGCGACGTGTCCCGACACGCAGAAAAGGCGCGTGTCGGCGAAGGTGCCGTTGACGACATCGAGCACGTTCACCAGGGTCTCGACGTTGTTGACGAGCGTCGGCTGGCCGAAGAGTCCGACCTCGACCGGGAACGGGGGCTTGTTGCGCGGCTCCCCCCTCTTCCCCTCGATCGAGTTGAACAGGGCGGTCTCCTCGCCGCAGATGTACGCGCCGGCGCCGCGCCTCACCTCTATGTCGAGGTCAAGCAGCCCTGCGTCATGCGTCTGCGCGATCGCGTTCGCGATTCGCCCGCGCGCCAGCGGGTATTCGTCGCGGATGTAGATGTAACCCTTCTCGCATCC
>DASZJK010000255.1:0-3191 GCA_035948155.1 Candidatus Dormiibacterota bacterium | reverse complement strand
GGCTGCGGCGTGCTGGCCCTGCTGCCGGACGGAGGCTGTGCGATCGTGGAGTCGACCCGCATCCTGATGTTTCTCGCCGCTGAAAGCGCAGGCCAGTGCGGACCGTGCATCAACGGTCTTGCCGCGCTCGCCGAGGCGATGCAGCGGATTGCGTCGTCGACTCCAGAGGACGGCGACATCGACCGGGTGTGGCGCTGGATCGAGATGGTCCGCGGCAGGGGCGCGTGCCACCACCCCGACGGGGCGGTCGGCCAGCTGGCGAGCGCCCTGAAGGCATTTGACCACCACCTGTCCACGCACCTCGCCGGACACCGCTGTTACGGCGCGACCACGGCGGGATTTCCTCCGCCTCCGATGCGCGGCAGCGGCTGGAAATGAGCGCAGACGTGCGCCGGCGGCTGCGGGTCAATCCAACGCTCTGCACCGGGTACGGCTACTGCGCTGAGATCGTGCCCGAGCTGATCGGCGTCGACGACTGGGGTTACCCGATCGTCAGCAAGGCGCGCATCGAATCCGATGACCTGCTCAAGCTCGCTCGTCGCGCGGTCGCCACGTGCCCCCGCCTGGCCCTCCTCATCGAGGAATCGACCGACGGCGCTTAAGGTTTAAGGGTTCCGAACATCTCGATCGAGGGGGTAAATGCGATGGCGGCGATCAGTCGGGCAGACGCAACCTGGGAAGGCGACCTGATCCACGGCAAGGGCAGGGTCAAGGTCGCGAGCGGAACGTTCAGCGAGTTTCCCGTCACCTGGGCCCAGCGCGCCGAGCGTACCCACGGAGGCACCAGCCCCGAGGAGCTCCTCGCCGCCGCCCACGCGGCGTGCTACAGCATGGCCTTCTCCAACGGCCTGGCCAAAGCGGGCCACGCGCCGGAACGGCTCAACACGAGGGCCGAGGTGGAGTTCGTTCCGGGCACCGGCATCACCACGATCACGCTGACGGTGACGGGGCACATCCACCACATCGACGAGGCGGAGTTCAAGAAGCTCGCCGCGGAGGCGAAGGACGGCTGCCCGGTGTCTCAGGCGCTGAAGAACAACGTGAAGATCAACTTGAACGCGGAGCTAGATCCGGTCCACTAACCCGTCGCCGGTCCGGTCACGGACGGGAAGTTCACCATGCCCTGCATGCGCAGCTGGCGCAGCCGGTTGGCGACCCATTTCTTCGGATCCTTGACCTGCTTGCCGCCATCGAGGCAGTCGAAGCACCGGCCGCTGACGTCGCGAGCGATGAGGAGCAGAGGCTGCGGCTGCGCCACGCCTTTCCAGGCCTTGACGATGAACGGAAGCGAGATCGGCCTCGCCGGCGCTTTCTCGGGAAGCGTGAGCTCGGTCGCGTAGATCTCGTCTGCGTGCTGGAGGATGATTCCGCAGCCCGCTAGCGTGCCGCCGAGGTTCTCCACCTGCACCTGGATCGACTGTCCCGGCGCCGCGAACTCGGTGAACGTGATGTGCGGGACCGGCCGCATGCTCGCCTCCCAGCGCGCATTGGACTCCCTGATCGAGCGGCGGGTCGCGAAGTCGGCCCGCGTCGCGAACAGGGCCGCCCACAGCGCGAAGAGGGCGGCCAGGGCGGCGAGAACCACGGCGATCTGGGCTGAGCTCACTGCTTCTCTCGCTTGACGCTGGCGGCCGTCGGATCTGGCGCAACAGCGTAGCGCCGGGCGTCGTAGGCGCGGAAAGCCGGAAGCGCCACCGCGCACAGGGCGCACCCGATGACGCACAGAGCCCCGCCCGAAACGATCGAGACGCGCAGGTTGAAGATCGACGCGACGACCCCCGCCTCGAAGTTGCCCAGCGCAGGCCCTGACGTGTAGCTGAGCATCTCGATCGAGGCCAGCCGGCCACGCAGTGAGTCCGGAATGGTCTGGTTCCAGATCACCGAGCGGAAGACACCGCTCATCATGTCCGCCGCGCCGGCGAGAGCGAGGAAGAGGAGCGCCAGCCACAGGCTCGGAGCGAATCCAAAGCCGATGATCGCCAGCCCCCAGATCGTCGCGGCCACGATGACGCCCATCCCATGTCTATGGATGCGGCTCGTCCAGCCGCTGGTCATTGAGAAGACGAATGATCCAACCGCGGGCGCGGCATACAGAAGGCCGAGCACCCGCGCTCCACCGAGGGTCTGTGCGATGGCGGGGAACAGCGCCATCGGCATGCCAAAGAACATGGCGATCATGTCGACGAAGTACGTGCCGAGCAGCTCGGGCCGGCTCCGTGCGTAACGCAGGCCCTCCAGGACACGACGAAAGCTCGGACGCTCCGCGTCGACAGGCGGAGGAACCGCCTTCATCAGCCACAGGCACGTCAAGCCGACCACGAAGGTGGCCACATCGACCATGTAGGTCAGCGCCAACCCGATCAGGGCGATCAGGACGCCGCCCAGTGCCGGGCCGACGATCTGCCCAAGCGTGCTGCGGATGCTGCCCAACGCGGCTGCCGCGGTCAGCTCATCCCGATCGACCAGGCGCGGCAACATCGCGTCCAGCGACGGCCGCTGGATGGCGTCGAGCGCGCCCCAGGCGATGGTGACCAGGAACAGCAGCCATACCTGCGGGTGAGCCAGGACCGCGTTTCCCGCCAGGAGGAGACTGCACACCATCAACGACGCCTCGCTCAACAGGACCATGGACCGCCGGTCCCGCGCGTCCGCCAGCGCCCCGCCCACAAAAGCGACCGCAAGGATCGCGCCGAATTCCAGCACCCCTAGCACGCCAACCAGGAGCACGCTGTGCGTGAGCTGATAGACCTGGTAGGGGAATGCGACCGTCGTGATCATGCTTCCGAAGAACGACACGAATCGCCCGATGAAGAGAAGGCGGAAGTCGCGGTGCCGGCGCAGCGGGGTCGTATCCACCGTCGCCATGTGCCACCAGCGGCGCGGTGGGCGCGCCGTTAGGGAATCGTCATCTTCGGGAATCATGATTTGTGCGAACTATCTTGGAGGGAGACATGGAAAAGGCAACATTCGCCGGTGGGTGTTTCTGGGGGGTCGAGCATCTTTTCAACGAGGTGCCAGGAGTGATCGAGGCCGTCTCGGGCTACGAAGGTGGCACTGTCGACAACCCGACGTACGAGCAGGTCTGCACCGGACGGACCGGACACGCCGAGGCGGTCGAGGTGACGTACGACCCGACCAAGGTCTCGTACGAGCAGCTGCTCAACGAGTTCTGGAACATGCACGACCCGACG
>DASZJK010000254.1:0-6521 GCA_035948155.1 Candidatus Dormiibacterota bacterium | reverse complement strand
CGGGTAGAGCAACAGGTGGCCTGGCGCCGGGTGGCTGGTGTGGTTCTCGTAACCGACACTGAGGTCGAGGTCGCCGAGCGGGATCCATGCCGACTCGCCGCTCCACCGCGCCTGGATGATCTGCGTTTGCAGGGGAAGCATTGCCTCGAACGCCGCGCAGGACTTCGGCGCGAGACGGGCCTCGAGGCGCGCTAGGAAGCGCAACCCCGAGACCCTTATCTCAACGTCTATGCGCGTGATCCCATCGGTGCCGCGGTTGTCTGCTTGCGGGTGACCGTCGCAAACGCGTAGTACAGAACAGCTGTCACCACGAACCCAACGATGAACGTGATGTCACCAAACTGCGCGTTCGCCTTGGGGATGGGTCCGGTGTAGATGGCGTTGTTGGAGAAGAGGCCGATCGAGACGACAAGGCCGATGAGCATCGCGAGGGCGCCCTGCCAGCGCTGGTGCTTGGTGTCGTAGAAGACGCTCTCGTCGCCATAGTCGCCTTTGTTCATCCAGTAGTCGACGAAGACTACCGCCAGCCATGGCGCGATCCAGTAGCTGATCAGGAGTAGGAAGTTCGTGTAGTTCTCCTGGTAGTTGTGCGCCTCGAGGTAGAGTCCGCCAAAATAGCCGATCACCCCAGCCACGACCGCGATGGCGGCACGCCGCTGCCGGAGCGTCAGACCCATCTCGCGGATACCCAGCGCGACCAGGGACATGGTGCCGCTGTAGATGTTGATCGCGTTGGCGGCAACCGCCCCGACGGCGATGGAGAGCAGGGCAAGGTAGTAGATGACACCCGGCATCGCCTGCTGAAGTTGTGCTGTCGGGATATCGGTCGCTCCCCACTTGGTCCCCGCTACGGTCACCAGCACTGCCCCGGCGAACTCGAGGATGACGCAGGAGATAAATACGCCCAAGCCGGCCCAGATGCCGACCATCCTGCGGTCCGTTGTCGGCGGCAGGTAGCGCGTGTAGTCCGCGGCGTACGGGTTCCATCCGGCCGCGTAGCCGAAGGCGGCCGTGAACGCGAGCAGCCAGCTGCCCACGTGGGTCGTCGTCGTAGCGCCGAAGCCGTAGTTGCCGTGGACAAAGATGAAGATGCAGGCAAGGGCAAACACGACGCCCAAGAGGGGCAGGGCCCACCGCTCGAAGAAGTGGATCAGGTTGTGGCCGAGAGTAGCGATGATCACCTGGGCGACCACGATCACCAGGAAGGTCAGCCAGAACGGAAGGCTCAGGGATGGGAACAGCGCCTGCAGGGCAAACGAGCCGCTGACGCTGTTGACGATGAACCAGCCGAAGGCCCCGGTGACAGTGTTGAGGCCGGCCGGGAGGATGTTGCCCAGGAAGCCGAACGCGCCGCGGCTCTCGACCATCATGGGCACCCCGAACTTCGGTCCCCACGATGAAAGGATGGCGTGGGTCAATGATCCCAGCGCGCTGCCGATAACGATCGCAGCCAGCGCCTCCCACAGGTTGAGCCCGAAGAACAGGACGCAGATGACGCCTACGAAGACAGTGGCGAACTCCAGGTTCGGCGACAGCCACGTCCAGAACAGATCGATTGGCTTGCCATGTCGCTCGGAGTGGGATATGAACTCGACACCGCCGGGCTCTATGGTGGCGACCCGTTCGCCGTAGTTCCCCTCCCGAATAGGTACGTGCTTCTCGACTTCTTCGATCGACTGCATAGGCGCTTCCCCCTACTAAAAAACGCCGGCAAGAAAAGTACGAGCGAAGTTTAAGGCTGGATTAGCCGGCCGCGCGGTCCTCTTCGGTTCGTCCGGCCGGTCTGGCTTCGGGCCGCCCCAAAACGCCGGATAGTCCGGACGATCCGAGGCTCGATTAGCATTCCGTCGAATGCTCGATCTGCTGCTCCGGGGTGCGCGCCTTCCGGGTGAGCTCGAGAACCGGGAGATCGCGATCAAGGACGGCATGATCAGCGAGCCCGAGCCGGAGGCCCGCCAGACCATGGACCTGGGCGGGGCGCTGGTCACCCCGGCCCTCGTCGAGCCGCACATCCACCTCGACGCCGTCTTGACCGTGGGCGAGCCCCGGCACAACGAGACGGGCTCCCTGTTCGAGGGCATCGCCATCTGGGGCGAGCGGGTGAAGAGCCTGACCGTCGAGGACGTGAAGCAGCGCGTCCGGACCGTGCTGCGCTGGCAGCTCGCCAACGGGGTGCAGTTCGTTCGCAGCCACGTCGACGTCTGCGACCCCGAGCTGCGCGCCGTGCGGGCGCTCCTCGAGGTCCGTGAGGAGATCGGCGACCAGATGACGCTGCAGCTCGTCGCCTTCCCTCAGCAGGGGATCATGTCCTTCGACGGCGGGCCGGATTTGATGCGGCGCGCGGTCGACATGGGCGTCGACGTCGTCGGCGCCATCCCTCACTTCGAGCTGACGCGTGAGTACGGCGAGGAGTCGGTCAAGTTCGCCTTTGCGCTCGCGGCGAACAAGGGACTCCGCGTCGACATCCACTGCGACGAGACGGACGACGACCACTCGAGGTTCGTCGAGGTGATGGCGGCGGAGACGATCCGCCTGGGCATGGGCGGCCGCGTCACGGCCAGCCACACCACCGCGATGCATTCGTACAACAACGCCTACGCGTACCGGTTGATCAACAACCTCAAGCGCGCGCAGATGCACATGGTCACCAACCCACTCGACAACTCGACCCTCCAGGGGCGCTTCGACAGCTACCCGATCCGTCGCGGCCACACCCGGGTCAAGGAGCTGCTGGCGGCGGGGGTCAACGTGTGCATCGGGCACGACTCGGTGATGGACCCGTGGTACCCGCTGGGCTACGGCGATCCGCTGCAGGCGGCGTTCGTGCTCGCGCACTACGGCCAGATGTCGGGACACGGCGAGCTGCGAACGCTGATGGACATGATCACGTGGAATCCCGCCAGCGCCCTCGGCCTGGAGAAGTACGGGCTGCTGCCGGGCTGCCGCGCCGACCTCTGCGCCTTCGCGGCGCCCAGCGAGATGGATGCCATCCGGCTCATCTCCCCGCGCAAGCTCGTCCTTCGCGGCGGGAAGATCGTCGCCCGCACGGAGCCCGAGCGCACGACTGTCATCTGGAACGACCGCGAGGAGCTCGTCGACTTCCTCAAGCCCGACCCCCAAACACCGGTGTGACGCCCGCCGAGCGCGCCTTCCAGCTCGTTGGCGGCTTCCGCGCCTCGCAGCTCGTCCACGCTGCGGCAGAGCTGAAGATTCCCGACCTGCTGGCCGCGGGCCCGATGAGCTCCGCGCAGCTCAGCGCCGCGACCGGAATCGATCGGGGAAGGTTGCACCGCATGCTTCGGGGGTTGGTCGCACTCGATGTGCTGGCCGAGGCCGAGGACGGGACGTTCACCAACACCGAGGTGGGTGAGACCTTCCGCGAGGGCGGCTCGCGCCGGCCGATGGCGATGATGCTGATTCCGCACGACTACTGGTCGTGGGGGCACTTCATGGAGACGCTGCGCACCGGCGTGACCGGACAGCAGCTCGCGCACGACGGGACGCTGTGGGACAGCCTCGAGCGCGACCCTGACTTCGCCGTGAGGTTCAACCAGGCCATGGCCAGCAACTCGGAAGCGGTCGTCGAGTTCGTGTCGCGGGAGGGCGACTTTGCGAACGCCCGCCTGATCGTCGACGTCGGAGGCGGCAAGGGCGCGCTCGTCGCAGGAATCGTCGCGAGGCATGCGCACCTGCGAGGCATCGTTTGCGACCTGCCGGCGGGGCTTGCGGAGGCACCCGCTTACATGGCCACGCTGGGTGTGCAGGATCGTTGCGCCGTCGCGGAGTCCGACTTTTTCAAAGCAGTGCCCGAACGCGGAGACGTCTACTTGCTCAAGGACATCCTCCACGACTGGCCCGACCACGACGCGGTCACGATCCTCGAGGTGTGCCGGCGCGCGATGCAGCCCGGCGCACGCCTCCTGATCGTCGAGCGGACCCTACCTACGCGCGTCGGCCGTGACCCGATGGACCACAACCGCATCCTCACCGACCTTCACATGATGGTTTTGCTGGGCGGTAGGGAGAGAACCCTCGACGACTTTCGTGACATGTTCGAGAAGACCGGGTTCAGCCTGACCCGTCACCTCCCTGGCCAGCCGTTCGGGATCGTGGAGGCGGTTGCGGTCTAGCTGAGGGCGTAGATCCCCGGCAGCTCGCGGTAGAGGCCCGCGTAATCGAGGCCGTAGCCGATGACGAAGCGGTCGGGGATCACGAATCCGACGAAGTCGATCGGCACGTCGATCTCACGCCGCGCGGGCCGGTCGAGCAGCGCGGCCACCCGCAGCGATGCGGGCTTGAGCTTGCGGAACCTGCGCAGGATGGTGTCGATGGTCCGGCCCGAGTCGACGATGTCCTCGACCAGCAGCACGTGGCGGCCCGCCAGGGAGCCCTCGACCATGTGGGCGATCTTCACGCGGCCGGTGCTCCTGGTCCCCGCGCCGTAGCTGGCGGCGCGGACGAACTCGAGCTCGGCGGGAATGGAAAGGCTGCGCAGCAGGTCCGCCGAAAACACAGTCGCGCCCTTGAGAATCGCGACGAGGACGAGCGGGGTCTCGATTCTGGCGTAGACCTCGGAGATCTCGCGCCCGAGCTGGTGCACGCGCTTGGAGATGCGCTCGGAAGAGATCATCGCGCGCCCTGGAGCGCGTCGCGAGACCCGCACCCTGGCCTTCACCACCGCACCCTCCGGCATCCGAAAAGACAGTCTATGTTGGCTACGTGCGCAAGGTCTATCGCGGGGAGGACATCGAGGTCAGCTTCGACCTCGACATCTGCATCCACGTGGGGGAGTGCCTTCGAGGCGACCCCAAAGTCTTCAGGCTCGAGCGGCGCCCCTGGGTCCTGCCGGACGAGGCTGACCCCGAAGTCGTCAAAACGGTGATCGAGCGGTGCCCCAGCGGGGCGCTCCTTTACCGCCGGCTCGACGGCGGGCAGCAGGAATCGCACCAGGGGCGCACGACCGTGACGCCTATGCGCGACGGTCCTCTGTTGGTCGTCGGGGAGATAGAGGTCGCGCGCGACGACGGGACCGTCGAGACGCTGCCCCGCGCATCGCTTTGCCGCTGCGGGCAATCGAAGGTCAAGCCGTTCTGCGACAACTCCCACCTCACGTCTGGCTTTCGCGCGCCGGGCGTGAAGTTCAAGATCCACCTCAGCCCGGTCCGGATGGAGCTCGACCGGCCGATGGCGAAAGCCGACGACCCGCGCGGCGCGTCGTGAGCCACAGCCACGGGGACGTCGAACGCTTCAGCCGGTGGGCGCCCAGATACGACAGCCACCACCTGCAGCGCCTCGTGTTCGAGCCGGTGCAGAAGGCGGTTCTCGAGCTAGCTGCCCGGGAGGTCCCGCACCCCACGACGATCCTGGATGTAGGCTGCGGCACCGGGCGGCTCCTGCGCACGGCCGCTGAGCGGTTCGCCGGTGCGAGGCTCGAGGGCGTCGACGCGGCGGAGGGAATGATCGAGCAGGCGAAGGCTTCGGCCGGGCCCGCGAGCCCGATCAACTTTCAGCTGGCGACCGCAGAGCACCTGCCGTTTCCCGACGGCCAGTTCGACCTGGCGTTCAGCACGATGACGTTCCACCACTGGGCCGACCAGCGCCGGGGCGTCGCCGAGATCGCGCGGGTCATGACGCCGGCCGGCCGCTGGATCCTGGCCGATTTCATCGCGGCTGGGTGGCTGCGCTACGTCCGCCGCCTGTTCCGGATGACCCGCTTCCTGGACCGAGAGCACCTGGACGCGGTGCTGGCTTCAGCAGGGCTTCGGGTCGTCGCGGAGCGGCGCGTCCGGTCTCGAATTTCAGTCCTTGCAATCGGCCGCGCTGCGCCTACGATAGCCACGACCTGACCTCTGCGGCGGAGGTAGGCGCGTTCGCTAGGGGAGGACGCAATGGCTGTAACCACTGCCGCGCGCGAGCGCGGCGTCGTGTATCCGGAGGACCGTCTCCCGTGGCCCCAGACCATCCTCATGGGGCTGCAGCACGTCATGGCGATGTTCGGCGCCACGGTCCTGGTACCACTGATTCTCGGCTTCAACCCGAACACGGTCATCTTCTTCAGTGGCGTCGCGACGCTCATCTTTCTGTTTGTCACGGGTCGCAAGGTTCCCAGCTACCTCGGCTCTTCGTTTTCATTCCTGGGCGCCGTGCTCGCCATCCAGGGCGGCAGCACCGGACATCACGACCTCGCGTATGGCGGGATCCTCATCGCGGGCGTCATCTATTTCCTGATCGGAGTCGTCGTCCAGTTCGTCGGCATCAACGCGATCCGTTTCCTGCTGCCGCCTGTGGTGACCGGGACCGTTGTCGCGGTGATCGGCATCGCGCTCGCCGGGGCGGCGTGGAACAACTTCAAGGGCGACCTGTTCACCGCGACCGTCACGGTCCTGGTCGCCGTGCTGGTCAGCGTCTACCTGCGCGGATTCCCCCGCTTGCTGCCCATCCTCTTCGCTGTCGTGATCGGCTACATCGTCGCGCTCATCGACCCGAAGTGCGGCGCGGGCACGGCGTGCCACGTCAACTTC
>DASZJK010000253.1:0-4574 GCA_035948155.1 Candidatus Dormiibacterota bacterium | reverse complement strand
GAGATGAGGCGCGACGGCTTCCCCGCGTACACGACCTCGGCAGGGTGGATCGGGTACTCCGACGAGAAGATCCGCCTGCTCGCGCGCGAGGCAATGGACGCCGGCTTCACGCATCTCAAGCTGAAGGTCGGAGGCGACCCGGCGTCCGACCTGCGACGCGCGCGGATCTTGCGCGACGCCATCGGTCCCGATCGCCGCCTCATGCTCGACGCCAACCAGGTCTGGGGCGTCGACGAGGCGATCCGCGCGATCGGTGCGCTGCGCGAGGTCGATCCGTGGTGGATCGAGGAGCCGACCAGCCCGGACGACATCCTGGGCCACAGGCGAATCCGCGAGGCGGTGCGGCCGGTTGGCGTCGCCACCGGCGAGCACGTCCAGAACCGCGTGATGTTCAAGCAGCTCCTGCAGTCGGAGGCCATCGACTTCTGCCAGGTCGACAGCTGCCGGCTCGGCGGGGTCAACGAGGTCCTTGCCGTGTTGCTGCTGGCGGCCAAGTTCGGGGTCCCGGTCTGCCCACACGCAGGTGGGGTGGGTCTTTGTGAGTACGTTCAGCACCTCGCGCTCTTCGACTACATCGCGGTATCTGGGTCGCTGGAGAACCGAACCTGCGAGTTCGTCGACCACCTGCACGAGCATTTCGTCCACCCGGTCCGGCTTGCCAGGGGCCACTACCTGGTGCCCGAGGCTCCGGGCTACAGCGCAGAGATCAAGCCTGAGTCGCTTCGGAAGTTCGCCTACCCGATGGGCGGTGCCTGGGCGGAACATCCGATGGCTGAGGGGGCAGAAGTGGGCACTTGACACTCGGCGAGCGGCCGATTAAGGTGCGGTGAAGCCCTAAACATCGGATTTATTGCTTGGACGACAGAACAGGAGGAGACAAGGTGAGAGCAGGATCCCAAGGAAGGCTCAGGGCGTTTGCCCTGATGGCGGTGGCCGCCGTGGGGGTGGTGGCCTGTGGCGGCAGCAACTCGTCCGGCGGCTCGTCGACGCCGACGATCGGCGTCGTGCTGACCTACAACCTGCCCGGGTTCTGGGGCAACTACCTGAAGTACGAGTCCACGTACGAGGCCCAGCTCGGGGTCAAGCTGGTCGGGCCCAAGGTGGCCAACGTCGAGGCCAACGGCAACGAAGCGGCGCAGCAGATCATCGACGTCAAGTCGCTGATCTCGCAGGGCGTGAAGGCCCTGATCATCAACCCGGCTGACAGCGCGGCGATCGGTCCAGCGCTTGACTACGCGAAGAGCAAGAACATCCCGGTTGTCACCGTCGACGTGGCGCCCAGCCAGGGCAATGTCTACATGATCGTCCGCGCCGACAACACGGCCTACGGCAGCAAGTCGTGCGACTACATCGCTGCCCACGCGAGCACCCCGGGGACGATCGCCATGGTCGAGGGCGACCTCACGTCGCTCAACGCGCGTGACCGGGCGACCGGGTGCCAGAACGTGATCTCGCAGAAGTACTCCAAGTTCAAGATCAAGGCGTACGAGACCAAGGACTGGGGCACCGACCCCGCCGTCCAGAACGCCACGACCGCGCTCACCGCGATCAGCGACCTGCGCGGCATCTACGTGCACTGGAGCGTGCCCGAGGACGGCATCCTCGCCGCCGAGCAGCAGAAGGGCAAGGCCTCGGACGTCGGCTCTTCGAACCACGTCATCCTGGTCGGCAACGACGGTTCACCGCATGAGTGCGACCTGATCCGGTCGAAGAAGCTGGATGCGACGATCGACCAGCCGGCCGATAAGTACGCGTTCTACGCGATCTACTACGCCAAGCAGGCTATCGCAGGCGCGAAGTACAACGTGGGACAGTCGACCGACCACAACAGTACGATCGTGAACGTGCAGGGCAACCTCGAGGACGCGCTGGCCGCGCCTCTCGTGACGCTCGCGGGCGACACCGGCTCGACCCAGGTCAACAGCACCGACCTGTGGTGCAACAACAAGTAAGGCAAACCTAACCTCCCAATGCAGCGGTTCTCGTCCACCGGGCCGGCAACGTCTCCGGCGCCGGTGGGCGAGGCCGAAAACGTCTACAAAACATTCGGCGAGACGCGCGCGCTCGTCGACGTATCTCTTGCGGTGAACGCCGGCGAGTGCCACGGGCTGGTTGGGCGCAACGGCGCCGGCAAGTCGACCCTCGTCTCGCTGTTCACCGGCCTCGCGCGTTCCGACCGGGGAAGCATTCGGTTGGCGGATCAGCCCGCCCCTGGCCTTGCCGACCGCGGCGCATGGCTTGCGCGGGTGGCGTGCGTCTACCAGAAGTCGATGGTCGTGCCGCCGCTGACCGTCGCCGAGAACGTCTTCCTCAACCGCCCTGTCGGCGATCAACGCGGCCTGGTCGATTGGAAGCGCATGCGCACCGAGGCGCATGAGCTGATGCTGGAGTGGGGCTTCGACCTCGACGTCGACCAGGAGGCGTCAACGCTGACGGTCGAGCAGCGGCAGATCGTCGAGATCGCGCGCGCCCTCTCGATTGGTGCGCGCTTCCTCATCCTCGACGAACCGACCGCGGCCCTCGAGAAAGCCGCGGTGGACAGGCTGTTCGAGCGCGTGCACAGGCTGCGTGAGGGTGGCGTCGGCGTGCTCTACATCTCGCATCACCTCGAGGAGATCTACGAGATCTGTCAGCGGGTCACAGTCCTGCGCGATGGTGAGCTTGTTCTCACCGGAAAGGTCGGGGACATCGGCCAGGCGCAGCTCATCGCGGCGATGGTGGGGAGCGCGCCTCCGCGCCGTGCGACAGAGATCGCAGCTGCCCGGACCACCGGTCTCGGCGAGACCCGTCTCGAGGTCAAGGGATTGAGCATCTCATCCCGATCCGGCTCCGTGTACGACGTGGAGCTCACAGTGCGGGCGCGCGAGTGTGTCGGGCTCGTTGGACTTCGCGGCTCAGGATCGTCGACCGTAGGGGACGCGGTGGCGGGCCTTGTCAAGCCGAGAAGTGGATCGATCGCTGCGCGTGGGATGGTCGGCTATGTGCCGCAGGACCGTCACCAGCGCGGTTTTGCGCCGCAGCTCGGCGTGGACGAGAACCTGACCCACACGGTGCTGCGACGCATCAGCGGGCGTTTCGGGGTAGTCTCCAAGCGGCGCCGCACGGAGGTCGCGAGACGCGAAGTCCAGCGCCTCCAGATCGTCGCGCGCACCCTCGATCAGCCGGTATCGAGCCTCAGCGGCGGCAACCAGCAGAAGGTGGTCGTTGGGCGCGCGCTGGCGGCCGAGCCGTCCGTGCTGGTGGCGATCAACCCGACGGTCGGGGTGGACGTCGCTTCCAAGGAGGCGCTGCTCGACGCCATTGGGCAGGCGCGCGACGGTGGTGTCGCCGTGCTGCTGGTCTCCGACGACTTTGAAGACCTACGCGTCTGCACGCGCCTCCTCGTGATGGTGCGCGGGCGCATCACCGTTTCGTTCGACCGTCCGCCGTGGGACCGGCAGCAGCTGATCAGCGCGGTCGAAGGGCTGGAGGTTGCGGTCTGATGGCCGAGCGCGCGGTCAAGACCACAGCGGCTCCTGCCCCAGGGGTCGCGCGCCGCGACTTCCGTTTCATCGTGTTGAAGTGGTTTCGCGAGCTGACGCTCGTCCCCGTGATCGTCGTCCTGATGATCGCCGGCGCGGTCGTCAACCCCGTGTTCTTCACAACGTCGAACCTGATCAACGTCGCCGAAGGCGGCGCGGCCCTCGGCATGGTCGTGGTCGCGGAGTCGCTGATCCTCCTCACCGGGAAGTTCGACATCTCGCTCCAGGGCACCTTCGGCCTGGCGCCCTTGCTGGGAGCCTGGTTGGTCGCGCCCAAGGCGAGCGAAGGGCTGGGGACCGAGTTGAGCCCGTGGCTCGGGCTCCTGGTGGTCTTCGGGGTTGGTCTCGTGGTGGGTACGTTCAACGGAGTGCTGGTGATCAAGGCCAACTTCAACGCCTTCATCTTCACGCTCGCCATGAGCATCCTCCTCACCGGCCTTCAGCTCGGCTGGCTCGGCGGCCAGACGGTCTACAACCTGCCGGAGGCATTCATCTACCTGGGCGCGGAGTCGTGGTTCGGCGTGCCGGTCGCGGTCTGGGTCACCATCGCGACGTTCGCGGTCGCGGCATGGTTCCTTCGCTACCACCGCATCGGCCGCGCGATGTACGCGATCGGAGGAAACCTCGAAGCCGCGCGCGCGGCAGGCATCCAGGTCGATCGCATCCGGATCGGCGTGTTCATGGTCGCGAGCGTGCTGGCCGCGATCGGGGGCCTCATGCAGGCGGGCCGCGTGACCGCGGTCACGGCGGGCCAGGGATCGAACCTGATCTTCAGCGTCTTCGCCGCGGCGGTGATCGGCGGTATCGCGTTGGAGGGCGGTCGGGGCCGCATGATCGGTGCGCTGACCGGTGTGATCCTGCTTTCGCTGGTCACCAACATCCTGACGCTCTCCAACGTCAGCTCGACCTGGATCGACGCGGTCGACGGCGCGATCATCCTGATCGCCCTCGGTCTGGCCAAGCTGATCGGAACCGAACGCGCGTAGTGGGACGGCTCGACGGCAAGGTCTGCGTGATCACCGGCGCGGGGTCAGGAATCGGCCGCGCGAGCGC
>DASZJK010000252.1:0-9639 GCA_035948155.1 Candidatus Dormiibacterota bacterium | reverse complement strand
TGATCGTCAGCCCGGATGCCTGCTCGACGATCTTCTCCGCGGGCTGGCCTGGGTCGATCACGACCGCCTCCTTGCTCGAAGCGTCGGAGACGATGTAGCCGTTGACCTCACGGTCGAGCCGGACCTTGACGATGGACAGCTTCCCCACAGGTCAGTATTTACAGGAATGGAGAGGGTCGCGGTGGTCGCATTTACGCTTGGGCTGCTGCTGGTCTGCTTGTTCTGGGCGGTCGGGTACTTCCGGCGCCGGACGAAAAAGCGCTACTAGAGGCCTCTAGTTTTCCGCGACCGCCTGGATCTTCTGCCGCAGAGCGTCGAGCGAGTCGAAGCGGTCGAGCGCCGGCTTGGGTCGCGGCCGGTCCGGATACTTCGCCAGCTGTACGGCGTCGAGCAGCAGCTCGACCTCTTCCTGCGTGAAGTTCAGGGTCTTGAGGACCACTTCCTTCGCGCGGCCGGGCCTGTCGACAGTCTCCTTGATCACGTCGTCGGTGTCCGACACCACCTGCGGACGTGTGGGACGAAAGAGCTCCTCCGATCCGACGAGTGACGCGCGCTTGAAGTTGGGCATCGCTTTAAGTCCTCAGTCCTGAACCCGGTGGTTTTGCATAACAGCCGTGGCGAGCGCGCGGTACGCCTTCGCCCCATCTGATTCCTTCGCGTACGTCAGGATCGACTGACCCGCGAGCGGTGTCTCCGCGAAACGGATCGAGTCGGTGACCCAGAAGTCGTAGACCTTGTTGCCGTACTTCTCGCGCACCGCTGCGAGGACCTCCTGCGAGTGCAGCGCGCGGTGCTTGTAGAGGGTGGGCAGGATGCCGATCAGCTCCAGGCGAGGATTGAGGCGGCGCTTGACCCGTTCCATCGTCACGAGAAGCTCCTGCATGCCCTTGAGCGCAAGGAACTCGGCCTGCAGGGGCACGAGCACCTCATCGGCGGCGACCAGCGCGTTGATGACGATGAGGTCGAGCGATGGAGGGCAGTCGATGATGATGAAGTCGTACCGGCCCTGCGCGGGCTCGAGCTTGTCGCGCAGGATGCTCTCCCGGCCGATCTCGTTGATGAGCTGGTTCTCGGCGCCGGCGAGCTCGATGTCTGCGCCGATGTAGTGAAGGCCCATCTGCGGAGCTTCCTGGACGACGTCGGTCACAGTCGTCTCCGGGTCGACGAGCAGGTGATAGACGGTCTTCTCCAGCTCACCCTGCGGCTTCATGTAGAGCGTGAGGTGGCCCTGCGCGTCGAGGTCGATGAGGAGGACGCGCTGGCCCAACTCGGCGAGAGCGGCTCCAAGGTTGACGGCGGTGGTGGTCTTGCCTACCCCGCCCTTCTGCATCGCGACCGCGATCGTTCGGGCCAAAAGTCGATGCGAGTCTAACTGAATACGGGCGGCTTGAACTCGCCGGGCTCCCCAGGCGAACCAGGAAGGAGTTCGCGGGCCTCTCCTCTAGAATTGCCCGCGCCCGTGATCATCGACATCATCGTCGTCCTGGTCCTGGTGATCGCGCTCATCACCGGTTACCAGCGAGGCGTCATCCAGCCGCTGCTGGCCGAGATCTTTTTCTTCGGCACGCTGCTTGTGGTGTTCCGCTTCCACGACCAGTACACCAACGAGATGCAGAAGCTGCTGCACCTGACGCCGGTGCTCAGCGTGTTCGTCGCGCTGATCCTGGCTGTCGTCGCCGGCGCCGTCGGCGGGTCGATCGGCGGTGCTTTCCACCGCATGGAGGCGATCCGTGGCGTGGATGGGTTGCTCGGCGTGTTCGTGCACGTCCTCGTGAGCCTGGTCGTGATCTATTTCGCGGTGTCTGCGCTGGTCGTGCTCGACAACGCTTTCGAGCCGGCCCTGAAAAGCGCGAGCCTCACGCTGACCCAGGTCAATCAGCTCGAGGCCGAGATCCTGTCCAACCCCATCACGTCTGCAATGGTTTCGAAGTCCGACCTGGCGACGTTGAAGGCGGACGCCTCGAAGAGCAGCGGCGCGCACCTGGACCAGATCGCCGGCATCCATCAGCTGCAGACCATCTACACCGACTACATCCAGCCTCAGCTGCACGGCTCGCGCACGGTGCCGTTCATCCTCGGCTTCGGCCATCGCCTGCCGTTCATCGGCCACGTCGGGCCGAGCGACCTGAAGCCGCTGACCTCCACGCCGAGCCCGACCGCGTGTCCTTCTCCCACGCCGAAGACGACGCCGAAGGCGAGCCCATCACCGTCGCCCAAGACGACGCCCACGCCGGCCGTCTGCGCCACCCCAAGCCCGACGCATTAACGTAGTCGCGTGTTGGATCTCGGTCTGACCGAGGACCAGCAGCAGCTGGTCGACACCGTCCGTGATTTCTGCGCACGCGAGTTCGCGCCGCAGATCGCGGCCAACGACCGCGCCGGAAAGCACGACCCGGAGATCTTCGCCAAGCTCGCCTCGCTTGGCCTGCCCGGCGTCTGCTTCCCGCAGCGCTACGGCGGCCACGGCCTCGACTACCTCGCGCTCGGCCTGGTCTGCGAGGAGCTCGAGTACGTCGACACCGTCTACCGCACCGTGCTGTCGGTGCACGTCGGCCTCGTGGGGATGGGGCTCTACACGTGGGCGAGCGAGGAGCAGAAGCAGCGGTGGCTCGTGCCGATGGCCTCGGGCCAGAAGCTCGCGTGCTACGGCCTGACGGAACCCAACGCGGGCTCGGACGTGGCCTCGATGCAGTCGACCGCGCGGAGGCACGGCGACGGCTACGTGCTCAACGGCCAGAAGATCTGGGTCTCCGACGCCGACACCGCCGACTACCTGCTCGTGTTCGCGAAAACGGACCCCAAAGGCGGATCGAAGGGGGTCTCTGCGTTCATGCTCGACCGCGAGGCATGCGGCAAGGCGCTTCGCACCGAGCCCATCGAGGATCGCCTCGGGATTCGCGCGGGCGACGTGGGCTCGATCTTCATGACCGACCTCGTAGTCCCCGAGGAGAACCGCATCGGGGATGAAGGCGATGGCTTCAAGATCGCGATGAGCTGCCTCGACAACGGTCGTTACACAGTCGCCGCCGGGGCGACCGGCACGGTGCGCGCCTGTCTTGATGCGTCGGTGAAGTACGCGCGCGAGCGCAAGACCTTCGGCGAAGAGATAGGCCGCTACCAGCTGGTGCAGCAGATGATCGCGCGCATGTCGCGCGACTACGAGATCTGCAGGCTTCTTTACTTCAAGGTCGCCTGGATGAAGAACACCGGCGCGCGCCACACGCGCCAGGTCTCGATGGCCAAGCAGTACGCAACCGACGCGGCGTTCAACGCGGCGCACGACGCGATCGAGGTCCACGGCGCGTACGGGTACTCGGCCGAGTACCCGGTCGAGCGGTTCCTGCGCAACGCGCGCGCGCCGATCATCTACGAAGGCACACGCGAGATCCACACGATCCTGCAGGGCGAGTACGCGCTCGGCTATCGGCAGGACCGCCCGGTGAAGAGATCGCTGCCACCGTACCAGCCCGACTAGAAACCTCGACGCCGTCGCGACGCCTGCGACCGCTCGACTTCGTCGTGCTGTCCCTCTACTGGGTCGCGATCGGCTACTGGTCGAACAGCTTCAGCGCGCTGATCCTGCCTCAGATGGTCCTGCAGTTCGTCGGTCAAGCCAACGAGGGGACCGCGGCGAGCCTTCTCAAGTCCGTGGGCACGGTCGTCGCGATCCTCTGGCAGCCCATCGTCGGCGGCATCTCCGACCGGACGGTGACGCGGTGGGGCCGGCGCCGGCCCTTCATCTTCGCAGGCACGCTTGGCGACCTCGTCTTCCTGACCGCTATCGCGTTCACAGGAAGCTACTGGTGGCTCGTCGTCTTCTACTTCCTGCTGCAGTTCGCGTCCAACACCGCGCAAGCGCCCTACCAGGGCCTCTTGCCTGACGTCGTCCCCCACGCGCAGCGCGGAGAAGCCTCCGGCTACTACGGGGTGGCGAACCTCGTGGGCATCGCGAGCGGCACCGTGGGGGCCGGCCTACTGCTCGCCCACTACGGTCGTGGCGCGGCGATTCTATCTGTGGCCGTGGTCCTGGTCACGACGATGCTCGTCACCGTTCTGCTGGTTCCCGACCGCGCCCCGCGACTGGATCGCCAATTCCAGGGCATCGGCGAGATTCTGCGCAAGACGTTCGGCGTTCCTTTTCGCAACCGACCATTCGTCTGGCTGATGGTCTCGCGGCTTCTGATCTTCATGGGCTTCGGCGGGTTGCAGAACTACTCGTACTTCTACTTCGACAACGTGTTCTTCCACCACAACATGAGGGCGACCGCGATCGCGGCCTCGACGCTGCTTGGGATCGCGATCGGCGTCGCGGCGCTCGTCACGTGGCCGGCGTCGCGCCTGTCGGACCGCACCGGCCGGCGGCCGCTCATCCTTGGCGCGGGCCTGTGCGGCGCGGTGGGCAGCCTGGTCCTGGTCTTCAGCCACTACCAGTGGGTTCCCAGCACGGTGGTCGGACCGCTCGCCAACTTCCTGAAGGTCCCTGGCCTCGCGGCGCAGGCGACGCTCACGGGCCTCGTGATCGGGGTCGGCCTCGGCGTCTTCTTCTCGGTCGATTGGGCTTTTATCCAGGACATCATTCCGGCCCACGAGGGCGGTCTCTACATGGGCTTCTCCAACATCGCCACCGCAGGCGCGGGGATCATCGCCGTCGCGGTTGGAGGTCCGCTGCTCGACTTCTTCAACCACCGCGGCCCGATTCTTGGCCTGCCGGGCGGATTCCCCGTCGTCTTCGCCCTGTTCGTGGTGTGGTTCATCGTCGGGTCGCTTAGCATCCTGAAAGTGCCGGAGCGCGCCGGCCGCGCGCAGGGCGAATAAATGAGAAAAAGCATGTGAACCTCGACGGCTTGCGTCCGTGGGGAGGGTTGGTCGACGGCGAGTCGCCCGATATCGTCGTTGCCGGGATCCCCTACGACGGCTCGGCGGTCTACCGGAAAGGCGCCGCGCTGGCGCCGCAGCGCATCCGCCAGCTGTCCGCGGCCATGCCGCCGGTGACGGAGGAAGGCCAACTGCTCACCGGCGTGCGCGTGGAGGATATCGGCGACCTCAGCGTGGGCGAGGACATTCAGGCCGGCTGGATGAAACCGATGCAGCGCCTCGCCGCCGTCCCGCCGGAGCGATTCCTCACGGTCGTCGGCGGGGACCACTGCACCGCGATCGCCACGCTCGCCGCGCAGGTGCGCCGCCACCCGGGACTGCACGTGCTGTGGGTCGACGCGCACCCAGACCTGTGCGACTTCTCGCGCGGTGGCCAATGGACCTGCGGTTGCGCCCTGCGCCGAGCGCTCGAGGCTTCCGGCATCGAGCCCTCCCGCGTCGTCATCGCGGGCGGCCGCGACTTCGACCCCGAGGAGCTCGACTTCATCCGCGCCAAACACATGCTTCTCGTCCCGACGGTCGAGATCGCGCGCGACCTCGAGGGATCCGCACGCAAGATCGCCGAGCGCCTGGAGGGCGCGAAGGTTCACGTGTCTTTCGACATCGACGTCCTCGACCCCGCGTTTGCGCCGGGCACCGAGATCCCATCCGCCGGCGGGCTTTCGTCGCGGCAGGCTCTGGACCTGCTGCGCAAGGCGACCGTCAATTCGACCCTTGTCGGCCTGGACGTGGTCGAGGTGTCGCCGCCGTTCGACAGCTCGGACATCACCACCCTCGCCGCGCTCAAGCTGATCTTCGAGGTGTGGGGGCTCGCCTTTGGAAAGCGCTGACGTCGTCATCGCGGGCGGCGGAATAATGGGCTGCGCGCTCGCGTACCAGCTGGCCCGGCGCGACGTCGACGTGCTGCTTCTGGAGCGGGAAACGCTCGGCTCGCAGTCGACAGGCAAATGCGCGGGAGGGGTGCGCCAGCAATTTTCGATGGAGGCCAACGTTCGCCTTCAGCGCCTCGCAGTCCGCCTGTTCGAGGAGTTCGAGCAGGAGACCGGTCACCCCGCGGACTTCCGGCAGATCGGTTACCTCTTCGTCCTCACCCTTCCGCAGCAGGTCGAGGACTTCCGCAAGAACATGGAGATGTGGCATCGCGTCGGCCTCACCGAGGCGCGCTGGGTCGATCCTGATGAAGCCGCGCGGATGGTGCCGGTGCTCAACGTCGAGGACGTGCTCGGCTGCACGTACTGCCCGACCGATGGAATCGCGAGCCCGGCCGACGTGACGTCCGGTTACGCGGCGGCGGCCAGGCGGCACGGGGCGCGAATCAAGGAAGGGGTTGAGGTCGTCGGCGCCGACGTGTCGGGCGGGCGCGTGCAGGGCGTGCGCACGTCGGCCGGTGACGTGGCGACACGCGTGCTGTTCAACTGCGCGGGCGCATGGTCGGCCTCGATCGGGCGCATGGCCGGGCTCGAGATCCCGGTCCTGCCGTACCGGCGCCACATCGCGGTGACCGGGACCTTCCCGCAGGTGCCGCGGACCAACCCGATGACTGTCGACTTCCAGACTTCGCTGTACTTCCACCCTGAGGGCGATGGGGTTTTGATAGGCATGAGCGACCGAACGGATCCGCCTGGCTACGTCACCGACGTCAACTGGGAGTTCCTGGAGAAGATGCTCGAGCAGGCCACGCGGCGGGCTCCGGCGCTCGCGTCGGCGGGGATCAAAACCGCGTGGGCGGGGCTTTACGAGACCACGCCCGACCACCAGGCGATCCTCGGTCCGGTGCCAGAGGTTGACGGGTTCTGGTGCGCGGCGGGGTTCAGCGGCCACGGCTTCATGCAGGCGCCCGCGGCAGCGCTGCTCCTGGCACAGCTACTGCTCGATCACCGCTCTGAGATCGACATCAGCCCGTTCGCCTTCACGCGGTTCGCCAGGGGCTCCCTGGTCCACGAGAGGAACGTCATCTAACCCCGGTTGACAAGGGCAAGCACCACCAGCCCCACGCCGCCCAGCAGCAGGATCCCGCCGCAGCCCACCTGGACGCCGGTGTAGATGATCCCGCCGGAGGCGGCGTAGGTCTCCGGGTAGCGGTCCTTCCCGCGCCGCCGGCGCAGGGCGGCGGCGATCGCTCCGATGCCCAGCAGGATGGCGAAGGCGCCGAGCAGGGCCGGGCCCGAGAAATATCCGGGCGTCGAACTCGCCATGTACCCCACTGAGTTCAAGTATCACTCCGATACGATCTGCAGCCGATGGCAAGGATCCTGCTGCTTGGCTCGACCGGGTTCGTCGGGCGCGCCGTCGCGCACAAGGCGCTCGATGCCGGCCACCAGCTGCGCGTCCTGGTGCGCGACCCGATGAGGGCGGCTGCCTTCAAGGTGCGCGGCGCCCAGGTCGTGATCGGCGACGCCCTGAATCCGTCGGCCGTCCAGCAGGCGGCAGCGGGCGTGGAGCACGTCATCAGCCTGGTCGCGGTGCGGCGCAACCGTCCCCAGTCCTACCTGGCGGTGAACATCGACGGACCGCGCATCCTCGGCCAGGCCGCCATCGCCGCCGGCGTGCGTTCGGTCGTCTTCGTCAGCGCCATCGGGGCCAAGCTCGATCCGCATTTCAAGTACTTCACCTCGCGCTGGATCGGCGAGCAGGAGCTTGCCAAGACCGGCGTGGCGGGGACGATCCTGCGCTTCTCGTTGATCGTCGGCGAGGACGGCGGCATCGTCCATGACTTCGAGCGCTCGCTCGTCGGTCCGTTCGCGATGATCCCCGGCAGCGGCCAGGCTCAGATCCAGCCGATCCTGCGCGAGGACGTCGCCCGCTGCATCGTCGAGGCGATCTCCAAGCCGCAGCTCCTTGGCAAGATCATCGAGCTCGGCGGCCCGGAGGTCGTGACCTACGAGACCATGTACGACTGGTTCCTGCAGGCTCGCAATGTGCGGAAGCCCAAGTTCAAGATGCCGACGGCTGCATTGATTCCTGCGGCGATTGCGATGGAGGCGGTCATGAAGGAGCCTCCGATCACGCCCGACGAGGTGCGGATGATCGACCAGCCCAACCTCGCTGCGGGCATCGACTCGGTCAGCTCGCAGTTCGGTTGGCGGCCGGGTGCCCCGGGCGCCTGGGCGCCGTCTCACTGGGCGAAGCGGGCGTAGTCCGCGCGTTCTTCGGGCTGCCCGTGCCCGAGACGCAACGCGAAGCGCTGGATTCGTTCCTCGCCCGCTGCGGCGCCCTGGCGCCCCAGTTCCGTTGGACGCCGGCGGGCAACCTGCACCTGACCCTCCGATTTCTCGGCCAGGTCGATCTTGCACTGGCCGAGGGGATCGCCGATGGCGTGGCGGCGGCCGGGCCCGCGGCCATCGAGGCGCGGCTCGGCGAGCTCGGCACGTTCAAGCGGGGCCGGCTCGTCCGTGTCGTGTGGTTGGGCCTGAGCCAAGGAGCTCGAGGGGTGGGTGCGCTGGCGGAGGTGGTGGAAGCTGAATGCGTGCGGGCCGGCCTCGAGCCCGAGGGCCGCCGGTTCAATGCTCACCTCACACTGGCGCGGGCGCGAGCGCGCGACGGATCTCCGCTGCCAGCGCTTCCGGATCCGCCAGACCTCCCTGGCTGGCGCGCGAGCGAGCTGATCCTGTATCGAAGCCGCCTCGGCCGGGGCGGCTCGGTCTACGAGCCGCTGCGCCGCGTCAGCCTGGGGTGAGACAAGCCTCGGCGCACTCCAGGTCCTGTTCTGGCTTGCCACCGCTGACGCCGACCGCACCGAGGACGTTGCCGTCGCGGCGGATCAGGACGGAACCCAGCCCCGGCACGATGGGCACGCGCACCATGCGATCGACCACGCTGAAGAACCCGGGCCGGTCCTTCGCCAGGTCGGCAAGACCAGCGCCGTCGCGGTAGAGCATTGCCGCCCCGACCGCCTTCGCCTCGGCGACCTGAGGCGACAGAGGCGGCGCGCCGTCCATCCGGGCGAGCGCGATCAGCAGGCCGCCCTCGTCGACGACTGCGACCGTGACGCGGATCCCCGAATCCGCCGCTCTCGCGTGCGCGCGAAGGATTACCTGTTGCGCCTCTTCGAGCGTCAGCGGCATCGCTGTCCAAGTCTCGCAGGTCACATCTGGTCAAGGCACCGGCGGCTACTTGTTATGGGTTGGCGGCGAACTGACTTTCGGACTTGCGCCTTTTCTGGTGTGCCCATAACCTTTGCGTCGGCCCCGAGGGAAACGTTCGAGGGGGCAGGAACAGGGCCGCAAGGCCGTGTACCGGCTCCCGAGAGGCGATCCGTCGGGGTCATTTCTTTTCCGCGGCAAGAGTCAGCCGCCCCCGCGTTACGCTGCACCGAACCATGAGCGTCGCGCAGCGCCCGCGCAAGAACGCGGACCCTCCGACTGGGACGGCGATCGAGGTCTCGATCGTCATGCCGTGCCTCGACGAGGCCGAAACGCTGGCGACGTGCATCCGCAAGGCCCAGAGCGCAATCGATGGCGGCGCGCTGAAGGCCGAGGTCATCGTCGCCGACAACGGCAGCACGGACGGCTCGGCGCTGATCGCCAGGGAGCTTGGCGCGCGTGTCGTCGAGGTCGCGCGCAAGGGATACGGAAGCGCATTGCTCGGAGGCATCGCGGCGGCGCGCGGAAAGTTCGTCGTGATGGGCGACGCGGACGACAGCTACGACTTCGCGGCGATCGCGCCGCTCATCGAAAAGCTGCGCGACGGATACGACCTTGTCATGGGCAACCGCTTCACGGGCGGCATCACGTCGGGCGCCATGACGTGGTCGCACCGATGGGT
>DASZJK010000251.1:0-2419 GCA_035948155.1 Candidatus Dormiibacterota bacterium | reverse complement strand
CCCGCGGGGCCGAGCTGGAGGCGGTACATAGGAGACAAGTACGGCGAGCATGAGGACGGCGCGCCGTGGGACGGGAATGGGCGGGGCCGCGCGTGGCCTGTGCTGACAGGTGAGCGCGCGCGTCACTTCTTTTCGATGGGCCTGCCCGCGGCCGAGATGGTGCGAACGCTCGAGGCCTTCGCTGGACCAGGCATGGCGTTGCCAGAGCAGCTCTGGGATGGGCCGGACATCCCTGGGCGCGGGCTGCTGTTTGGCAAGCCGAACGGATCCGCGTGCCCACTCGGTTGGGCGCATGCGGAGTACCTGGAGCTGTTGGTGACAATCGCGCTTGCAGGATTTCCCGACATCGTCACACCGGCGCGGCGTCGCTACACCGAAGGACCTGGGTTACAACCGGACTATGTCTGGTCGCACAAGCACCAGATCACGCGAGTCGCGGCGGGGCGGAGCCTGCGGGTGCAGCTGCCTCGACCCGCCACGGTTCACTTCACCTTCAACCGCTGGGATACGCATATCGAGGTGGACGCCGCCGACACCACGCTGGGGGTCTGGGTCGCCGACGTTCCCTGCCAGAAGCTACCGCGCGGAGCGGAGTTCTCGTGGACCGCGCACTACATGACCGGCTGGGAAGGCAGGAACTTCGACATGACAGTCGACTAGCCCCTCCGGCGATTCGCGCCACCTCCCCGCAAGCAGGGAGGACCTATCTTTCTTCGGGCGGCTCCAGGCCATCGAGCCGCAGGCCATTGCCCGAGTCCTCGTCGAACTGGCTGTGCAGCTCGCCGCAGTCGGCACAGCGGTAGTACTCGCCGACGAAGCCCTTGTGCCACACCGCGTAGCTGACGATGCCCGGCTCTTCGACCAGGATCTCCTGCTCGAGTCGGTAGATCACCTGCTCCCAGCCGCCCACCTCGATGTCGTCGTCAAGCACGACGACGCAGTACGGGTGCGGCTCGCCCCACACCACGACGACCTCGCCTCGCCGCTCGTCGTCGGTGTTGACGATGGACCAAGCCTCGGCGGCGTGCGCGCGTGAGCTGCGCACGAGTCTCAGCTGCGCCCAGAATCGTTCGGCCTGCTCCCGCTCCGCCTTGTCGTGCTCGGCCTGCGCCTCCTGGAACGCGCTCCACATCCGCAGCAGGTGGTTGCGGAACCGGTGATAGGTTGGGAGCAGCTTCGGCTGCTGCTTGGGCGATCCGATCAGCTTCTCGAAGGCGTGCTCGAATGCGGCCTCGACACGCTCCTGCCGGTCGGTCAGCTCGGGCGCCCAACCCTCGTCCTCGGACAGCCGCATGCTCTCGTTCAGGACGACCTCAAAATCGAGCCAGTCGTCGCCGAACTCAGGGACGAAAACCGACTCGACGAGGTCGGCCAGACGGTGCTCCTCGAGCAGGGCCGGGGTCACCTTGCCCCGCGCGTCCGGCCACCCTTTCCAGCCCATGACGTTGTGGACCCAGTAGTCGAACACCGTGACCGCGTACTGGAGTGCCGCGGGGGAGCTCCAGATGCCGGTGGGCCAGGTCTTCTTGCCCGTCCGGACCTTGTTGTAGAGCGAGATGACCTGCTCTTCGTCCAGGTATTCGGTTTCCATAGGGGTCTCCCCACTATAGGAATATCGCGCCGGGGACCCTGGGTATAGTCCATTGGAACACATGACCCAGAACCGACCCTTCACCCCCGACCAGGTCGCCCGCTACGCCCGCCACCTGATCCTGCCGGAGGTTGGCGGCGCAGGCCAGCGGAAGCTGCTCAATTCGAGTGTGCTGCTGCTCGGCGCCGGCGGCCTTGGTTCGCCTGCCGCCATGTACCTCGCCGCGGCCGGCGTGGGCAAGATCGGAATCGTCGACTTCGACGTGGTCGACGCCTCCAACCTGCAGCGCCAGCTGCTGCACGGGGTCGACGACATCGGTCGGTCCAAGGCGGACTCAGCGGCCGACACGCTCCGCAGCCTCAACCCCGACGTCGACGTTGTGCCCATCAAGGAGCACGTCAACTCCGAGAACGCGATGCGGATCTTCGAGCCCTATGACGTGATCATCGACGGCACCGACAACTTCCCGACGCGCTACCTCGCCAACGATGCCGCCCACTTCCTGGCCAAGCCATTGGTGCACGGGAGCATCTTCCGTTTCGAGGGCCGGCTTGCCGTGTTCGACTCCGCCCACGGCACCGGCTGCTACCGGTGCCTGTTCCCCGAGCCGCCGCCCCCCGGCAGCGTCCAGAGCTGCGCCGAGGCGGGCGTGTTCGGCGTGCTGCCCGGGATCATCGGCAGCATGATGGCCTTCGAGACGATCAAGTACCTGCTCGACATCGGCAGGCCGATGATCGGCCGCTACCTTCTGTTCGAGGGCGAGGACATGACGTTCCGCGAGCTCAAGCTGCGCCAGAACAAGGCGTGCCCGCTGTGCGGCGAGAACCC
>DASZJK010000250.1:0-2932 GCA_035948155.1 Candidatus Dormiibacterota bacterium | reverse complement strand
GCGTAGTACGTCAGCTTCTCCGTGCTCGCCTTGTCCATGTCCTCCTGCGTGATGAAGTTCGAGCGGACCATCGCCTGGAGGACCTCGTTCTGGCGCAGCTTGGCCGAGTCGGGGTTCAGCACGGGGTTCCACTCGGTCGGCGCCTGCGGAAGACCCGCGAGCATCGCGGCCTGCGCGAGGTCGAGCTTGGAGGCGGGGATGCGGAAGTAGCTCTCCGACGCCGCCTCGATGCCGTACGACTGCGAGCCGTAGAAGCTCTTGTTGAGGTAGAGCTCCATGATCTGGTCCTTGGAGTACGTCTGGCTCAGCTCGTACGCGAGGGCGAGCTCCTTCACCTTGCGGTCGACAGTCTGCTCAGGCGTCAGGAACTGCTGCTTGGCGAGCTGCTGGGTGATCGTGCTGCCGCCGCCCACGATGTGGCCGGCGCGAAGGTTGTCGAAGGCCGCCCGCACGATGCCCGCAAAGTCGAATCCAGGGTTGCTGTAGAAGCCGCGGTCCTCGATCGCCACGGTGGCCTGGACGGCTACTGGGTTGACGTCCTTCAGCTTCACCGCCAGGCGGTGGTCGCCCTGGTTGCCGACGTCGGCGAGGACGATCTTGCCCGTGTTGTCGGTGATCAATGTGTCGCCGGCGAAGGCCGCCGAGTCGAGGCCCTGGATCGAGGGCAGGCTGTCGAAGAAGGACTGCGCGTACGCGTCCGCAGCCAGGCCGAGGACGAATACGATCGCGATCACCCCGGCAAGCCCCCGCAGGACCGCGGTCCGGCGCATCTTCTGGCCGATCGGAGACCACGCGGCGTGGATCCGCGCTCGAGGGCTGTGTCCCCCCTTCGTCTTGATCCGCTCAGGAACGTTTCGCGCCATAGATTTACGAAAGGGCGCGCAGGATTCTACGCTTTCCCATCCTCTCCAACGACTATGACTCGGGGAGGGTTACGTTGGAGTCTAGACAGAAGGCCCTCGGCTGCCATCTCGTACTCGTCGCGCTCGACGGCGCGAAGCGCGAACACCGCGACCACGTAGACGATGAAGCCCACCGGAACCGTGATGAAGATCGAGACCGAGCTCAGCGGGTAGAGGACGGCGCCCATGATCAGGCCGGCGAGCGCGATGCGCCAGCTGATCTGGATCACCGGAAGTCGGAGGTCCGGCCGGCGCAGCTGCACGAACCACCAGCCAAAGGTGCACAACGCCGCCTCGGTCACGACCGTGACAGTGCTGGCGCCGAGGTAACCGAACAGCGGGATGAGGGCGAAGTTCAGGACGATGTTGATTCCGGCCGCAAGCGCAGTCGCCCAGGCGTTGAGGCCCTGGCGGTTGATCGCGTTGAGCATCGCGTAGAAGGCGGAGTTCGCGAAAAGGAAGACGATGCCCAGCGCCAGGATGCGCAGAGCAGGTTCGGACTGGGCAAACGCACCCGAGCGGTTGAAGATCTGGTTGATGGGGTGGACGAGCACGAACGTGCCCACCGTGAGCGGCCAGCCCAGGAGCACGAGGACCTTGAAGAAGCGCTGATACGCGACCGTCAACCTCGATGGATCGCTCACGAAGTAGACCCCGAGCAGTGGATAGACGACGGTCTGGATGGCGAGCGGCACGAACTGCAGCGCTTCGAAGGGCTTGTAAGCGAGCGTGAACCACCCGACCTCCGCGAACGAGCGGAAGTGCTGCAGCAGCACGAAGCCTGCGCGGAAGTAGAGGTTGGTGAGAAAGAACGTCAGCGCGAACGGCAGCGCAAGGGGCAGCCAGCGCCGGATGAGTTTGGTGTCCAGGCTGAGCCGGATGCGGCCCAACCGGAAAACCTGGATCACGACAAGCGAATAGATGATCGTGAAGGTGAAGGACGCGGCGTAGGCCCACACGTAGAAAGCGACGCCGGCGTTCGTGCGCGACCCGAGCACGATGAGCCCTGCCTGAATCACGGTCTCGCACACGATCGCGATCGCGTCGAACTCCGCGCGACCGACTGAGTAGAAGGTGTTGCGTAGGAGGCTCGCGTATGCGGTAGCGATCAGCAGCGCGCATCCGGGAAGGATCAGAGATCCGAGTCCAGCGCCCAGCCCGAGCGCGAGGGCAAAGGCGACCGCGGCTGCCGCAGCCAGCGCGATGCGGAAGACGATAAGGGTGCCTAGAAAATGACCGAGCTCGTTGCGATCGCGGGCAGCTTCGCGTGTGTAGAGCGACTGAAAGCCAAGGTCGCCGATCACGGCCACCAGGCCGGAGTAGACGACGAGAGTCGTGTACTGGCCGTAACGCGTGGAGCCAAGCGCGTTGGCCAGAACGATGACGGCGACGAGAGAGATGACGCGCGAGACGGTGCGCGCGCCGAGGATGAAGACCGAGTTGCTGACAGCGCGGTTGCCTAGCTGCTCGGCCGCGCCCTCGACTGCATCCTCGGCTGTGTCGCTCACGGCGGAAGTCTAGTTAGAAGGAACCGGTATACCCGAAGCGGCTTAGGGATGGAAAGCGCGTCCTATACTCATCGGCGCTCCCGGGAGCGCAACCTTTTGAAGGCGGTCTAAGTTCTAGCTAGCGATGCTCGGCGCGCTCAAGTGGTTTGTTGGCCTCGGCCTGGTCGCCGCCGTCGGCATCGGGGCCGGGATCTACTTCGCGTTCTTCGGCGCCGGCCCGCAGGTGACGTATGTCACGCCGGACCTGGTCCCGATCGACCTGAACGCCGCGGCGCCAAGCGACCAGCCGCCGGTCAACCTGCCCGCGGCCGTAAGCCTGCCGGTGCCGTTCACGCCGCAGGCGCCGCTAGGGGATTGGGCGACCCACCAGCACACCTGTGAGGAAGCCTCACTCACCATGGTCGACCGCTACCTGCACGGCGACCATTCCGGTGGATTGATCGACCCGCAAACAGCGAATGCCACGATCAACCAGATCACGCAGTGGAAGCCGGCCCAGGACCTGACCGCCCAGCAGGTCGG
>DASZJK010000249.1:0-6486 GCA_035948155.1 Candidatus Dormiibacterota bacterium | reverse complement strand
ACGCCCCCGGGCGTAGCATCACCTTCCTATGAGCGAGGTCCCGGCCCCGAACCTCGAAGGAGCGGTGCCCACCCACCTGCCGGTGCTGCCGTTGAAGTCGACGGTGGTGTTTCCGCGCATCTTCATCCCGCTCTCGGTCGGACGCAAGAAGTCGCTCGAGCTGCTCGAAGACCTCAGCGGCGTCGAGCGCCACATCGCGGTGGCGACGCAGCTCGACGAAGGCCAGGAAGATGTCGACTTCAAGGACATCCACCACGTCGGGACGATGGTCCGCGTCCAGCACCTGCTGAAGCTCCCCGACGGGACGGTTCAGCTCGCTGTGCTGGGCCTGCGGCGGATCCGGCTGACCAGGGTCGAGTCGGAGGAGCCCTATCTGACGTGCGCGGTGGAGATGAACCCCGAGATCGTCGAAGACATCCTCACGATCGAGCGCGAGGCGCTGATGCGCCGGGCGGTCGCGTCGTTCCAGCAGCTCGTGTCGCTGGCGCCGCATCTTCCGGCCGAGCTGGCGGGCGCGGCCGCGGCGATCGATGACCCCCTGCACCTCGCCTACTACGTCGCCAACCACATCCGGCTCACCACGGAGCAGCGCCAGGAGATCCTCGAGCTGGACTCGGCCAAGGCCAAGCTCGAGAGGCTGCTGGGCCACATGGCGCACGAGCTGGAGGTGCTCGAGCTCGGACGCAAGATCCAGTCCCAGGCCGAAGAGCAGATGGGAAAGGCGCAACGCGAGTACTTCCTGCGTGAGCAGCTGAAGGCGATCCAGCGCGAGCTGGGCGAGCTCGACAGCGAGCACGCGGAGTTGTCGGAGCTGCGCGAGCGGATCGAGAAGGCCGGGCTCCCGCCGGAGGCGAAGCGCGAGGCCGACCGCGAGATCGCGCGGCTCGAGCGCATCCCGTCCGCGTCGCCTGAGTCGTCGATCATCCGCACGTATCTCGAGCTGATGGTGTCGCTTCCGTGGAACGTGTCGACCGGCGGCGAGGTCAACGTCAAGAACGCGCGCTTGATCCTCGACGCCGACCACTACGACCTCGACAAGGTGAAGCAGCGGATCGTCGAGCACCTCGCGGTGCGCAGGCTCAAGCAGGAACGCGGATCAACCGACCGCGGCCGCGAACCCATCCTTTGCTTCGTCGGGCCGCCGGGGGTTGGCAAGACGTCCCTCGGTCATTCGATCGCGCGCGCGATGAGCCGCAAGTTTGCGCGCGCGTCTCTTGGCGGCGTCCACGACGAGGCGGAGATCCGCGGGCACCGCCGCACCTACATCGGCGCGATGCCCGGTCGCATCCTCCAGGCCATCCGCCGCGCCGAGTCGAACGACCCGGTGTTCATGCTCGACGAGGTCGACAAGATCGGCGCCGACTGGCGCGGCGATCCGTCGTCGGCCCTGCTCGAGGTCCTGGATCCCGAGCAGAACAAGGACTTCCGCGACAACTACCTCGACGTGCCCTTCGACCTTTCCAAGGTGATGTTCATCACGACCGCCAACTCGCTGGAGACGATTCCTCCGGCGCTCCGCGACCGCATGGAGGTGCTGCATCTGTCGGGTTACACCGAGGAGGAGAAGGTGCAGATCGCCGAGCGGTTCCTGATCCCCAAGCAGCTGGGCGCGCACGGCCTCCGACCCGGCGAGGTCGCGGTGCCCGAGGACGCCGTGCGCCTGATCATCCGCGAGTACACGCGCGAGGCGGGCGTGCGCAACCTCGAGCGCGAGATCGCGTCGCTGATTCGGCGCGACGTCGCCGAGATCGCGTCCGGCAAGAAGCTCAAGGCCCTGGACGGTGTGAAGAAGGTGCGCGCTGCGCTGGGCAAGCGCCGCTTCTACGACGACGTCGCCGAGCGCATCGACCGGCCGGGCATCGCGACCGGGCTGGTGTGGACGCCGACCGGCGGCGAGATCATCTTCGTCGAGGCGACGCTGACCCCGGGCAAGGGCGAGCTGAAGCTGACGGGCCAGCTCGGAGAGGTGATGAAAGAGTCGGCGGCGGCGGCGCTGTCCTACCTGAAGTCGCACGCGGCCGAGGTCGGCATCGACCCGACCCTGTTCGACAAGAACGACATCCACATCCACGTGCCCGCCGGCGCGCAGCCGAAGGAAGGCCCGTCAGCGGGCGTGACCGTGTTGACCGCGATGGCGTCGATCCTCACAGGACGTCCGGTGCGCGACGACGTCGCGATGACCGGCGAGATCACCCTGCGCGGACGCGTGCTGCCGATCGGCGGAATCAAGGAGAAGGTCCTCGGCGCTCACCGCGCCGGGTTGCGGCGCGTCTTGCTCCCGTCCCACAACGAGGCCGACCTCGACGATATTCCCGCGGACCTGCGCAAGCAGATGCAGTTCGTGATGCTCGAGTCGATCGACCAGGTGCTGCGTGAGGCGCTGGTCTCGCGGAAGTCCGCGGCGCTGAACGGCAGGAACGGCGCGCGGCCTACCGTCGTTGCGCGCGCTGAAGGATCCAGCCGTGAGCGGCAAGCTCCGCCGAGTCGTCCAGGGGTGAAAGCGAGGCGCCGCCCCGTCTCCTGATCGCCCTGCCGATGATGTGATCGGCGAGGTGCGGGTTCTTCGGCAGCAGGGATCCGTGCATGTACGTGCCGATGATGTTGCCCTGGACCGCGCCCTCTGTCCGGTCGGAGCCGTTGTTGCCCTTGCCTTGCAGGACCTTGCCGAGCGGCCTGGCGTTGCCGCCGAGGAAGGTGCGCCCGCTGTGGTTCTCGAAGCCGACGATTGTGCTGGGTGTGAGGTCCTGGAGCGCTGCTTGCACGACTACGTCGCCGATGAAGCGCTTCTTCCCCGCCTCGGTCTTGACGTCCAGCATGCCGATACCGTCGAACCGCTCGCCGGCGGCCGTCTGGTAGTAGTGGCCGAGCAGCTGGTAGCCGCCGCAGACCGCGAGGATCTGAGCCCCGTCCTGCACGGCTTTCTGTAGCGAGTCCTGCTTGTACTGCCGCAGGTCGTCGTAGATGAGGGCCTGCTCGCGGTCCTGGCCACCACCGAAGAAAAAGACGTCGACGCCACCCATCTGTTCGCTCGCGCCCCTGCCGAGCTCGATCACCCTGGGGTCGAAGCCGCGCCACTCCGCGCGCCGGGCGAGCGTGAGGACGTTGCCACGGTCGCCGTAGATGTTCATCAGGTCGGCGTACAGCCACCCGATCGTGAACGTGCCGTTGCTGCTCACGTTTCCCAGTATGGCTTCGCCCAGCCGCGTCTTTGGAGCTCGGCCCTGATGTCGAGCATGGCCGTGTAGGTGCAGAGCACATACGCGGTGTCGCCCTCGGACGTCGACCGGACGAGCTCGTCCAGAGCGTTCCCCGGGTCGGCACGCGGCGGGTTCGCGGCGACGCTCGCGTACTTCAGGCGGACGGCGAGGTCGTCGGCTCTCACGCCCGCGGGAATGATCGTTCTGGCGTGGTTCTGCAGCTGCTCGAAGTCGACGTCCCAGATCCAGCTGACGTCGGTGCCGTCGGCCTTGCGGTCGTTGAGGCCAATGATGAAGTTCTCGCCCTTGGCAAGCTCGACCGCGGTGCGGAGAGCTTCGTTGAAGCCTGCGGGATTCTTGGAGAGGACCAGGATGAGGTGCCGGCCGCGAAAATCGATGCGCTCCTGGCGGCCGAAGGCGGGCTTGAACGTCTTCAGCCTCTCCGAGACGTACTTCGCGTCGAGGCCGATGCTGCACGCGGCCGCAAATGCGGCGAGCACGTTGTAGCAGTTGTAGAGGCCGCCGAGCGGCATCTCGATTCTCGTGCCCTCGACCGTCATGGCCAGGCTGTCGAAACCGTTGAGCTCGATGTCTGTGGCTTTGATGCTGGGCTGCGGCCGGGCGAAGTCGTGGTTGGGGCACCGGTAGACGCCGTCGTGCCCGACGTAGACGGCGTCGAAGATGAGGCTGGATCCGCACCGCGGGCACGTGCGGGCGTCGGCAGCGTGGGGCAGCGTCTTGCTTGCCACCCTCTGGTCTTCGAGGCCGTACCACAGCGGCTTGCGCATCAGGTCGAGGCCGATCTCGGCGACGCGCGGGTCATCGGCGTTGAGGACCGCCCGCGCGTCGTCGGGCAGCGTTCCGAGCGCCTGCTCGATCTTCTTCGCGATCGACTCGAGCTCGCCGTAGCGGTCGAGCTGGTCGCGGAACAGGTTCATCACGAGCGTGGCCCTGGGCTGAATCTCGGCGACGGCCCTGGGCAGGCTGGCCTCGTCGATCTCGAACACGCCCCAGTCGGCCTTCAGCTTTCCGTTCGCGCTTGCGCGGTCGAGCGCGGCGGCGGTCGCGCCGAAGATGAGGTTCGCCCCCGCGCGGTTGGACACCACGCGGTTGCCCGCGCCCTCGAGCAGCCAGCTCAGGAGACGCGCGGTGGTGGTCTTGCCGTTGGTGCCGGTGATGACGATCGAGCCGTGGGTGAGGTCGCTTGCGAGCTCCGTGAGGATCTTCGGGTCGATCGCCCTCGCCACGTCGCCCGGGAGCGTCGTGCCGCCGCCACGCCGGGTGATCCGGCTCAAGGTTCCGGTGGCCTTGCCGGCCCAGACCGCTGCGGTCTTGCGGATCATCTGCTCAGGCCCAGCGCGGCACGCTCACTGCCACCGTTTTCCAGCAGTCGAGGTCTGCGATGGCGCTTTGCGCCTCTTCGTCGCTGGCCGCGACCTTGAAAAACGCGGAGCCGCTGCCGGTCATCTGCCAGCCGGGGCCGAGGCCTTGCGCGAACTGTTTGAGTCGTGGGTCGACGTGCTCGGCCGCTCTTCTGAGCTCGTTCGGGCCTTCACCCTCGACCTGGTCCCACGCGCCGTACACGTCGCCCGTGCTGAGCCCGAAGCCGGGCCACGCGATCGCGAACCATGCCGGACCGGTTTCGAGCGCGATGAGCTTTTCGCCGCGTCCCTCGGCCCTCGCTCGTCCGCCAAACAGAAAGAACGGGACGTCGGAGCCGAGCTGCTCGGCGATCGCGTGCAGGTCGAGCTCTAGGTTGAACATCGTCGTCAGTGCCTTCAGTGTCGCGGCTGCGTCGGAGCTGGCGCCACCCATGCCCGACCCTGGCGGGATGCGCTTGTGGACGCGGATTGCAACCGGCAGCTCTCGCTTTAGCGCTTGCTCGACCGCCGTGTGGGCTTTGACGACTGAGTTGTCCTGCGGATCCAGGTCGAAGCCCTCAACTTGATATCGCGTTTGGGTCGCCGGCTGGACGTCGATCAGGTCGTGGAGGTCGATGGCCTGGAACGTCGTGTGCAGGTCGTGGAATCCGTCCTCACGCCGCCCGATGACACGCAGGTCGAGGTTGAGCTTGGCGTGCGCAGGCACCACCAGGGTCAACGCGATTGGATCGGTTTGAGCTCCGTCCGGTACCTCACCGCCCGCTCCTGGTAGTGGCGCGCCGAGGTGCCGACCCATTTGTCTGACGAGCCACCTAGTTGTTTCTTGATGACCGCAGGCACGCCGGCCGCGAGGTGGCCGGCAGGGATCTGCGTGCCTTCCTGGAGGACCGCGCCGGCGGCGAGCATCGAACCTTTTCCGAGCCTGCTGCGCTGCAGCATCGTGGCGCCCATTCCCACCAGCGCACCTTCTTCGACAACGCATCCCTCGAGCTGCGCCGAGTGGCCGACGGTTGCGTTTCGTTCGAGGACGGTGGGCAGGTTTTCCGCGCAGTGGATGACGGCGTTGTCCTGCACGTTGGCGCCTTCGCCGATCCTGATCACCGCCTCATCAGCCCTCAAGACAGCGCCGAACCAGATGCTTGCGCCTTTCTCGACCTCGACGTCGCCGATGAGGACAGCGGTTGGTGCGATGTAGGCCTCCGGATGCACTCGCGGTCTCCGGCCGCCGAGCTCGAACTCCACTGGCCCCTATAATCGCTGTTTCGTGGCTAAGCGAACTGCATCCGCAAAGAAGCAGGCGCGCGCGGGTGCGCGCCGGACCGCGCGCAATCGAGCCGTGCGGTCAGAGGTCAAGACTCTGATCGTGAAGGCACGACGGGCCCTGGGCTCCGGCGCCGGCTCTTCCGTGGAGGAGCGCGTGTCCGAGACCGTCGGAGCTCTGCGCGCGCTGGATCGCGCGGCGTCGAAGCGGATCCTGCACCCGAACAACGCGGCGCGGCGCAAGTCGCGGCTTGCTCGCAAGCTGGCGAAGGTGGCGGCGGCAGCGCCTGCACCTGCTGGTGCGGGTTCGAGCAGAGGCAAGAAGGCCGCTCCGGCAGCTGCAGCTACTTCTCCCGCTGCGAAGAATTCGAAGAAGAAGTAGGCCTCCTCTTCTTAGAGGCGCGTCAGGAGCACGTCCAGGCCGAGGTCGGCGTCGACCTGGCCTGACTTGACCTCCCACTCGTAGTCGCGGATCTGCCGAAGCGCCTTCTCCAGCCGGTCGCTGTTGGCGTTCTGCGCGGCGTCGAACGCCTTCTGCACGACAAAGCGGTGCTCCGGGATTTCCTCCTGGACCTGCTGGAGCGATTCGCCGCGCTCCTGCCGCGCCTTGACCTCGAGCACCAGCGCGTAGTGACGCGCCATCCGGT
>DASZJK010000248.1:0-2762 GCA_035948155.1 Candidatus Dormiibacterota bacterium | reverse complement strand
CGCAGCACCTGATGCAGGCCATGCGTTCGCTCGAAGCGATCTTCCTGATCGGGGTCGAAGGGGTGACCGAGGTGCTGCTCGTGCGCCATGCAGACTGCTATCGCGACCTGACCGATGTCATCGATCCGCCGTTGAGCTCAGCCGGTCGCGAGCAGGCGCAACGGCTGGCGCAGCGCGTAAAGCGCCACGACCACTCCGCCGTTTACTCGAGTCCCCTGCGTCGCGCCACAGAAACCGCGCATGCGATCGCGGACGACTTCACTATCGACAACCGACTGGTCGAGAGGGCTCTGGAGATCTCTGAGGACGGCGCGCTGGATTTCAAAGAGTCGCACGACTCCGCCGTTGCCCGGATGCGTGGCGTTCTCGACGATGTCGTGCGCGCGCACGAGGGAGAACGCGTCGTTCTCGTGTGTCACGCGGCATCGATCGTGGCCTGCCTCACGGACGTCATGCGGCTCGGGCCCGGGCAGCTCCGCCTGCTTCCCTACTACACAAGCATCAGCACCCTCCGGGTGCTCGGCGACCGGAAGATGGTCGGCGCCCTTGGCGACACCGCTCATCTCGAATGACCAATCAGATCCGCGCCGACCTCGAGAGGGCGATAGGCAAGCGCATTTCAACGGTCGAGACGATCCCGGAGGGCCACTCGGGTTTCACGTATTTCATCGCCGCTGAGGACGGTGAGTACGTCCTGCGCCTGCCGCCGCCGGGGGCGCGGATCGCCGCCACCGCGGACGTCATGCGCCAGGGCCGCATCATGGCCGCCCTGCACGAGGCGGGCCTCCCCACTCCGGCCGTTCCGGTCATCTGCTCGGACCCGGTCGTCGACGGGCGACCCTTCATCCTGATGGAGCGCGTCGCAGGCGAGCGCATCGAAGCGGCGGCCACACACGCAAGCCCGCGCGATCTCATCGCCAGCGCGGTGGAGGTTCTGAAGGGGATGCAGGCCCTGCCGCTCGATAGAACGGGCATCGGCGACGAGGATCCGGTCCCGCTGCAGGTCGAGATGATGCGCTGGGCCATGCTGATGCAACGCGCGCCCGAGGAGCTCACCTCGCGGGCCGGTCAGCTCGGCGGGCTGCTGGCGGCGCAGGTTCCGGTCGAACGGCGGCCGACGCTCGTCCACGGCGACTACCACCCGGGCAACTTCCTGTTTCGGCAGGGCCAGGTCGTGGCCATCCTCGACTGGGAGATCGCCGAGATCGGTCAGCCTCTTCTGGACCTCGGCGCGCTCTGCATCGTTCCGAGCCGCCACCCCGGCGAGTGGCCCGCCCTGCCCGACGCGGAGGTCATCGCCCTCTACGGGGTCGACGAAGCTGAGATGCGTTGGTACCTGGCCATGACGCTCTACAAATACGCCTCGATCTTCGGCTACAACCTGATGCTGCACCGCCGCGGGAAAAGGCCGGACCCCATGTACGAGGGGCTCACCGATACCATCGTGGCCATGATCGACGAAGGGATCTCACTCCTGTGACCTGGGATTTCTCGACCGAGCCTGAGTTCGAGAAGAAGCTCGAGTGGATGCGGCGTTTCATGCACGACGAGGTCTATCCGCTCGAGGTGCTGGACATCGACGAGCGCGGATTCATGCGGGCGATCCGGCCGCTGCAGGAAGAGGTCAAGCGCCAGAAGCTGTGGGCGACGCACCTGCCGCCCGAGCTCGGCGGGCAGGGGTACGGCCAGGTGAAGCTCGGCCTGATGCACGAGATCGAGGGCGCGTCGATCTGGGGCCCGATCGTCTTCGGCAACCAGGCGCCCGACTCCGGCAACTCCGAGATCCTCGCCCATTTCGGCACCGAGGAGCAGAAACAGCGCTGGCTCCGTCCACTCCTTGATGGCAAGATCCGTTCCGCGTTTTCCATGACCGAGCCCGATACCGCGGGCTCAGATCCGACGCTTCTCAAGACCACCGCCGAGCTCGACGGCGACACGTGGGTCATCAACGGACACAAGTGGTTCACGTCTAACGGGATGATCGCGGACTTCCTGATCGCGATGGTCGTCACTGAGCCGAAGGCCGACGCCTACGAGCGCGCGTCGATGATCATCGTCCCCACCGATGCGCCGGGGCTGGAACGCCTGCGCAACATCCCGACCATGGGCGGCGAGCACGAACGCTTTGGCTACGGGCACGCCGAGATCGTCTACGACAACGTGCGCGTGCCCGCGGACAGCCTGCTCGGCGAGCGCGGCCAGGGATTTCTGATCGCGCAGGCAAGGCTCGGGCCCGGCCGCATCCATCACTGCATGCGCTGGCTCGGACAGGCCCGGCGCGCGTTCGACATGCTTTGCGAGCGCGCGCTTCAGCGCGAGGCGTTCGGCAAAAAGCTCGCGAGCCACCAGACGGTACAGAACTGGATCGCCGATTCGGCCGCGGAGATGAATGCCGCGCGGCTGATGACGCTCCACGCCGCGTGGGTGATCGATACACAGGGCGCCTCCGCCGCCCGCAAGGAGATCTCGCTCATCAAGTTCTTCGGGGCGAAGGTCCTCCACGACGTCATCGATCGCGCCATCCAGATCCACGGCTCGCTCGGCTACTCGGCCGACCTGCCGCTCGAAGAGATGTACCGCCACGCGCGAGCGGCACGCATCTACGACGGACCCGACGAGGTGCACCGTGTCTCGGTCGCGAGGCAGATCCTCGCCGGCTACCGCCCGCCGGAAGGCACCTGGCCGCGCGAGCACATCCCGACGCGCCGAGAAGCCTCACGGAGAAAGTTCGCAGCGCTGCTCGAAGCCGCCACGACCGATGC
>DASZJK010000247.1:0-7709 GCA_035948155.1 Candidatus Dormiibacterota bacterium | reverse complement strand
CAAGGCCGAGAATCTCGCGCAGCTGGGCCGCCCGCTCAAGATCACGCTCCTGGGTGGCGACGATGTGCCGGACCCCATGCCTGCGTGCGAGCTGGAGCGCGCGCATTTCAACGTAGCCGTTGACGTCGTAGCCCCTCACCGCCTCCACGTGCCGGTAGGCGCCCTCGCGCGGCAGGGCGTCGCCCGAGAGATCCAGCTGCTCCTGGGCCGCGAGCAGCAGGACATGTGTGCCGAGGTCACTGAGCCACCGGTCGTAGGGGGTGCCGGCCAGCGGGCCGCGATGGAGCACGAGCACGCTCATGAGACTGCCTCCAGTTCCTGTCGTTCCAGTCCGCCCTGCGCCCGCGCGAGCGCCGCCTCGTAGCCGGGCTCCCGCTCGAGCGCGTCGACGCGCCAGCCGTGCTCCGTACCGAGGCGCACGAGCTCCACGCGCCACGCGCCTTCGCCCTGGTGGGTGAGCCGGGCCAGCGCGGCGCCGGCCACCGCCCGAGCAGCGGGCGGGCTCGCCGGCGGCATCGGCGACGGCCCGCTGGCGGGGGAGAAGAGCGCGATGCGCTCGCCCGCGCCGTCCTCCGGCTCGACGAGCAGGCTCGGCACGGCCTCGAGCCTGCCGGTCAGCCCGCCGCGGGTGAACGCCGCGACGTCCGCTTCGTGATGGAGTTGCGCCGCCAGCGGCCAGCCGCGCCGCCGGCGATGGCGCACGCGGAGGGGATAGCCCCAGTGGCGTCCGTACCAGTACAGGTCGGACACGCGCTGCACCGCACCGCACCGGAGCGCCGGGATTCCAGCGTCGCGCAGACACGCACGCAGAGCGACAAGATCCTGCTGCGCGATCGCGGCCTGTCGGCCCTGACCCTCAATACCGAGATGGTCGCGCAGGGCGCCGGCCCGGATGGCGTCTTCGGGGGCGACGGCGACGATCGCGCGGATCGGGATGTCACGCGCGAGGCGCACGGCCGCGAGCTCGACCTGACCCGAGCTCGCGTACTGGGGAAAGCAGCGCACCTCGGCGTAGCCGCTTACCTGGCCGCCTTCGATCTCGGCGGGGGAGCGGCCGGTGAACAGAACGGCGTCACGGGGGTCCTCGAGCCATTCCAGGTACGGGGGCAGCGGGCCCCGCCCGCGATCCAGCACGAGCAGCGTCATCGTCCCTCCACCCCCATCGACAGGGCCAGCTCGCGTGGGGCCGGCGCCGGGTCCTCGGTGGTCTCGATCCGCAGCGAGCCGATCAGCTCGTAGCACAGGCCCACGGCCGCCTCGCTGTCGGAGCCGCGCACCGCGACCAGTCCCAGCCGGTCCCAGTTGTTGTGCAGCGGGCGGAGCACGTCTCCCACCTTGACGCTCAGCTCCGCGGCCAGGACCTCGGGCCTGGCGCTGACCTCCTCCAGGCCACCAAGCTCGACGACCCGGCCTGAGCCCCCGTGCAGGAAGCGGACGCACGCGCCCGCGAGCGGGCGCGGACGGTCGGGTAGCTCCTCGACGAGCCGGAACGGCCAGCCGAGCGTGTACTCGATCAGGTCGATGCCGTACGCCGCGCGGAGCAGGTCGCCGATGTGGTCGCCGCCGATGCGGTTGTGGGACTCGATGACCACCGGGCCCTGCGCCCCGACCCGCACCTCGGTGTGGCTCGGCCCGTCCTTCAGGCCCATCACGTCGAGGAACCGCCGCACGGCATCGACGATGGCCCGCTCGAGGTCCGGGTCTATCCGGGCGGGCAGGGTGTGCCCGAGCTCGACGAACCGCCCGGGAGCGACGAGCTTCTCGGTGACGGCCACCACCGCGTGGCGGCCGTCGAAGCTGAATCCTTCGACGCTGTACTCCGGACCGCTGACGTACTCCTCCATGAGGAAGTCCTGGATCGTGTACAGCGTCGTGCCGTAGGTCACGCCGTCGTGGCGCAGGCGCTGGATCTCGTCCCAGGTTCGCGGCACGTCGGCGGGGCTGGCCACGGGCAGCACGCCCCAGCCGGCCGTCATGTCGGTCGGCTTGACGATGAACGGATAGCCGTACGCGTCCCCGAAGGCGGCCAGGCTCTCGCGGTCGGCGACGAGCCGTGCCCCGATCGTGTCCGCCCCCGACGCCGCGAGATGGCGGCGCATCTGCCATTTGTCGCGCAGCCGGTGGCTGGTCTCGTACCCGGTTCCGCCCAGGCCCAGCAGGTCGTTGATCCGGCCCGCGACGTCGAGTCCCGGTTCGGTCAGGGATAGCGCCGCGGCGATCCCCCAGGTCCGGTGGGCCGCCTCGACCAGGGGCCGGACCACCGACCAGTCGCGGTAGTCGACCACGAACGTCACGTCGGCCAGCGCCGACTGCTCGGGCTCGAGCTTGTCCTTGTGCTGGAGCAGGATCACGTCGAGGCCGAGTGCCTTGGCCTGCCGGATCGTCTCGGTCTTGTGCCCAATCAGCAGGACGGTTCTGTCGGGGTTCATCGCGGTCAGTCCTTCGCCTTCGCGGTCGTGGATGAATGCATGTGGTGCGCCGGCGGCTCGCCGTCGGCGCTGGTGACGACGCTGAGCCGGGCTCGCGCATCGGCCAGGCGCTCGTCGGCCTGCCGCTGCGTGGCCCCCGCGACGACGACGTAGCCGTGCCGCGTCGATGAGCTCCTCACCGGCGTGAGCGCGTCGCCGGGCGCGACCTTGAGCTTCAGCGCGTGGACGTATGGCAGCCCGCCGACGTCCTCTGCCCCCTCGATCGCCTGCACGTACCCGACGCCGAAGTCGAAGAAGGAGATCGCGCCGAAGCCCTGGGCCTGCGGAGGTTCGACCGGGCCGCCGGCCAGCGCGGTGAAGACGGCGGCCTCCATGTCGAAGCCGCTCGCGAGCTCGACGAGCAGCGGGATCCTGTCGCCGCCGAGCCGGGCCTGCGACTCTACGATCCGTGGCCCTGCCTCGGTGAGGATCACCTCGGTGTGCGTCGGCCCGAACCGGTATCCGGTCGCTTCGAGGTAGCTGACCACGAGCTCGGTCATCGCGGCGTGTGCCTCGTCGGGCAGCGGGGCCGGATGCACCTGGCCCATCTCCACGAAGTGCGGCCGCCGCCCCAGGCGCTTGGCCGTGATGCCGACGACATGGTGGGTGCCGTGCGCGGTGATGGTCTCCACACTGAACTCCGGCCCCCGCAGGTACTCCTCGATCAGGACGGGATCCCGGTAGCCCAGGCTCGCGAGCTCTTCCCGCCAGCCGTCGATATCGCCCGGGCGCTCGATCAGCCGCACGGCCCGGCTCCCGTCCAGCCGGGTCGGCTTGACGATCACGGGCAGCTCGGCGCGCTCGCGCAGGAATTGCTCGGCCTCGGCGGGAGAACCGGCCTCGATCGAGATCACCGGCGATAGGCCTCGCGCGCGCAGCAGGGCGCGCATCGCCGCCTTGTCGTTGATCTGCGCCAGGCTGCGTGACGAGTTCAGCGCGAGCCCCATCGCCTCCGCCTGCTCGCAGACCGCCAGTTGCGTCGCCTCGCTGCCCAGATGCAGCACGTGGGCGACGTCGTGACGGGCAGCCAGTTCGGCGACGAGCCGCCGCAGTTCCTCCTGGTCGCCGAAGTCGGTGAGTACCATCTCCTCGGAGAACTCCGCGACGCCCGCGAGGTAGTCAGCGCTCTCGAGCGCCGGATCCCAGATCGAGAAGACGCGGAATCCCGCCGCGGTCGCCTTGCGCACCAGAGGCTGGTACGGCATGCACATGAGCAGTCGGTTGTTCTTCATCACTTGCCTCCCAGGGCGGCGGGGCGCAGGGTGGGTGCGTCCTCTTCCTCGGCGCGCGGCGCCAGGCGCAGACGGTTGACATTCGAGCGGCTCGCGCCGGCCTCGATGACGGCACCTCGCGGCGCGTGCACCACCGCGTGGGGCGGTATGTCGGAGATCACGAGGGCCTGGGCTCCGATCATCGCGTGGTCCCCGATCACGACCGGGCCGAGAACGCAGGCATTGGCGCCGACCGTCACTCCGTCGCCGAGCCGGGGATGACGCCGTTCCTCCAGGCCGCGCTTGGCGTCGTTCCACCATCCGGTTGAGCCGAGTGTCACCTGGTGGAACAGGGTCACGTCGTCGCCGATGATCGCCGTTTCCCCGATCACTACGCCGCAGCCGTGGTCGACGAAGAACCGCCGGCCGACCTCGGCCCCGGGGTGGATCTCGATGCCGCCGGACGCCAGGCGGGCGATCAGGGAGAGCACCCGTGCGGACTTGTACATGCGCCGCCGGTAGAACCGGTGAGCGATCCGGTGCCCGAGCATCGCCACCACCGTGGGGTGCAGTGCCGCCTCGCTGCGCGAGCGGATCGACGGGTCGCGCTTGATGATGGTGTCCAGATACTCCGTGGCCGCCGTGGCGGCCCGCTTGATCTGTGCCAGGGGGGAGATCATGCCGCACGCTCCTCGTCCTCGCGCAGGCTGAGATACCGTTCGCCGGTGTCAGGGAGGATCGTGACCACCGTCGCCCCGGCCGGAAGCCGGTGCGTCAGCAGGCGGCAGCCATGCGCCGCGGCCCCCGAGGAGATCCCGACCAGCAGGCCCTGGTGGCGGGCAAGTTGCCGCGCCGTTCCCGCCGCGTCGTCGTCGGAGACGACGATGACCTCGTCGATCAGCGAGACGTCTGTCGTCGGTGCGACGAAGCCTCCGTTGAGCCCGGGGATCCCGTGCAGGCCACCGCGGCCACCCGACAGCACCGGCGAGCCCTCGGGCTCGACGGCCACCACGTGCACGCCGGGGTCCTGCTGCTTGATGAAACCGGCCACGCCGCTCAGCGTGCCGCCGGTGCCCACGCCGCACACCAGCGCGTCGATCCGGCCCTGGCAGTCGGCCCAGATCTCCGGGCCGGTGGTTTCGAAGTGGGCGCGGACGTTGTCGGCGTTCTCGTGCTGGCGCGGGAACCACGCGCCCGGCAGCTCGGCGCACAGCTCGGCTGCCTTCTCGATCGCGCCGGTGTAGCCCTGCGCCCGCGGGGTGAGCACGACCTCGGCGCCGAGCGCCCGCAGGATCTGCCGGCGCTCGCGGGTCGCGCTGTCAGGTAGCACGATGACGCACCGGTAGCCACGCGCCGCTGCGAGCGCCGCCAGCGAGATCCCGGTGTTGCCGGAGGTCGCCTCGACGATCGTGCCGTGCCCGGCCACGAGCTCGCCCCGCCGCTCGGCCGCCTTCTCGATCGCGCCGGTGTAGCCCTGAGCCCGCGGCGTAAGCACAACCTGAGCGCCGAGCGCCCGCAGGATCTGCCGGCGCTCGCGGGTCGCGCTGTCCGGTAGCACGATGACGCACCGGTAGCCGCGCGCCGCTGCGAGCGCCGCCAGCGAGATTCCGGTGTTGCCGGAGGTCGCCTCGACGATCGTGCCGTGCCCGGCGACGAGCTCGCCCCGCCGCTCGGCCGCCCGCACCATGAACAGGCTCGCGCGGTCCTTAATGCTCGACAGCGGGTTGCACATTTCGAGCTTGGCCAGCGCGATCACGTCCGGCTTGGCGTCCGGCAGGCGCAGCCGCACGAGCGGTGTCCCGCCGATCAGGTCCTCGAGCGAATCGGCGATCCGCCGTCGCCTGGATGTCACCTCCTCACTGACATTGCGGTGTGCCTGCGCCTGCGGCTCGCCGGTTAGCGGCCGCGCGCCGGAGAGTGACTCCTGCTTTACCTCTTTGAGTTTCACGTGTCAGTCCTTTGCTGGATGGTCGGTCGGGTAGAGAAGCGATGCGGTTATGACGCACGCCCGGAGGCGGTCTCGAGCTGCGGGACGCGGTCCACCAGCAGCCGGTAACGGATCGTCTTCACCAGCTCGCCTACGCCCGCCTCCTTGAGCAGGCCATAGTGATCGGCGTCGAGCTGAATCACCGTCGGCGCCTTGGCGAAGTAGGCACTGCTGCCCTCGATGAAGGAGTAGTCGTCACCCCGGGCTTTGAAGATCGTTATCGGGGCGTTGACCTGCCGTTCCCTCAGCTCGTGGAATTCGTACTTGAAGCCGTACGTGAGGCGGACAATCTCTACGATCCGCTTCACCATCTCGACGTCGAGGTTCGGGTAACGCCTGGCGACGAAGGCGGCCAGGCTCTCCTCGTCACGGGCGACGGACAGGCACTCGTGCAGCGCGGGGTCGTTGATGCTGCCCGCGAACACCGAGAAGAGGATGGTCATGTACACCTCCCGGCGGTACGCGGCGTCACTCCGATAGGCCAGTTCGTCCCTGGCGCGAACCCTCGGTGAGCCGGGGGCGATCAGGAACAGATGATCGACCTGCTCCCCGGCCTGCTCGAGCTGATAGGCGGTCTCGAAGGCCACGCGGGCGCCGAACGAGTAGCCCCAAAGCGAGTACGGACCCTCGGGCTGTAGGCAGCGGATCGCCTTGACGTCCCCTGCTGCCATCTCCTTGATCGTCCCGTACGGGTTCTCGCCAGGGTTGATCCCGTACGCCTGCATCCCGTACAGGGGCCGCTTGAACTCCGCTCGCTCGGCGAGCAGTCGCAGGTTCATCGGGTAGCCACCCAGGCCGGGCCAACAGATGATCGGCCGCTGTGCTCCGCCGCGCAGCGGCACCAGGCGGGAGCAGTCCCTTGACCGCTCGGAGTCGGCGACGAGGGCGGCGAGCTGCTCGACGGTCGGGTGCTCGAACAGCACCTGCAGCGGTAGGGAGCTGCCGAACGTCCGGTTGATCTTGTTCACCAGGGCAACCGCCATCAGCGAGTTGCCGCCGATCTCGAAGAAATTGTCCTGTACCGAGACGGTGTCGTGCCTGGTCACCGCGCGCCACAGCGCGCTGATCCCGTTCTCCGCCGGAGTCCGCGGTGCCACGACCTGCCGGTTGGCGATCTCCGCGCTGGCTTCGGCGACCGCCGACAACGCGGCGGTGTCGACCTTGCCATTAGGGGTGAGCGGCAGTTCGTCGAGCACCACGACCCGGTTTGGCACCATGTACGGCGGCAGCAGGGCGGCCAGTTCCTCTTTAAGCATCTCCGCCGGTCCCTGCACGTGGACGGAGTCCTCCTTCATGCCCTCGCTGCGCCGCTGCTCATCGCTCACTCGGCCGCCCAGGAAGAAGTAGGAGGGACCGATGTCCCTGCCGCTCTGAGTCAAGATCCAGTTCATTCGCTTGGCGGCAGGCAGCGGGCGGCCGGTCCGGGAACTGTAGCCGGAGGACATAAATCCGAGGTTCTCCTCGTTCATCATCAGCGCCTGCAGCTTGCGTCCGAGGGCGACGTAGCTCATCCAGCCCTCGCTCCCGGTGGCCACGAGCGTGATCCCGAAGCTCGCCCGGTCATAGACGTGCTGGTTAATCGCGATGACGTGCTTGCGCAGGATGCGTTCCCCCGAGACTCGTGCCAGCTCCCCGGCCTTGTACGCGTACTGGCCCTCCGACAGGTCGGCGACTCGTCCAGGGTGCGCCTGGACGTAGATCTCCGGGTCCTCCGGTGCAGCGGCCGGGTCGTGGGGAAGGACCTCGAACGCGGCGAGGTGCAGGTCCCCGCCCGCCCATTCGTGCAGCGAGCCGGCCGCCGACGAGGCCTCGGCAGCCTCGATCGCCATCCCATAGTCGGGAAGCACCTGGTCGAACAGCCCGGCCATGTGGCCCGCCTCAATCGCCAGCACCTCCTGCACGTTGGTCTGGTAGACGGGCTTTATCGCCGCCGTCTTGCCGACGAAATGGACCCTCAGCCGCGGCAGGTCGGTGTCCGGCCCGTCCAGCGTGCGCACAAGCTGGTGGTGGGCGGGGTGGTAGTAGTAGTACCCGGGGGCGAGG
>DASZJK010000246.1:0-3578 GCA_035948155.1 Candidatus Dormiibacterota bacterium | reverse complement strand
GTCGGACAGCGCCTCGCCCATGGCGGTGCTCAGGATCTTGACCGCCCAGAAGTGGAAGGTGACGGCCGGGACCTTGCGCACCGCATCTGTATAGCTGAGGAGAGCGGCGCCCCGCCCTAGCACACCCCGGATGGTCCGGACGATCCGGCATTACGAGGCGCCGCGAAGGCCCGATCGTCCGGACGATCGGACAATGAACGGAGCCCGTTCAGGCCGGGACCAGCTCCCACTTGCGCGGAGGGTCCGCGCCGGCGCGTGTGCAAGTGATGGCAGCGGCGAGGCACGCGTACTCCAGCGCCTCCCTCAGCTCGCCTGCAATCAGCCGCAGCTCTGGCCTGATGCGGTCGTGGTCGTGAAGCCACGCGAGCAGTGCGGCGCCGAACGCGTCGCCCGCTCCGATGGTGTCGACAACGTGCACGTACGGAGCCGGGACTCGGAGGCGCACGTCGCCGTGCGCGCCGTATGCGCCATCGGCGCCGAGCGTGACCACAACCACGCCCACGCCTTCGTCGAGTATCCGCTCGGCCGCGTGCTCGTACTCGAGGCCGGGGTAAAGCCAGGCCAGATCGGCGTCGCTCGCCTTGACCAGGCTGCTTTCGGCGATGACGTGGTGGAGGCGGGCGCGGTAATCGGATTCCGGCGTCAGCCCGACCCGGATGTTCGGGTCGAGCATCAGCATCCGCTTGCCGTGCTCACGATTGGCAAGAGCTTCAAGGGTTTCGGCCATCGGCTCGAGCACCAGGCCGAGCGTGCCGAGGTGGATGGCGCTGACGTCGAGTCCGAAATCGCTCGGGATCATCTCAGGGGTGAGGTTCGGCGCCGACGTGCCATGGACCAGGAACTCGTACTCGGCCAGTCCCTCGCTGTCGACGTCGGCGACTGCGATCGTCGTCTTCTCCGGCCCGAAGGTCGCGTACTGCAGGCTGGCGCCGTCCTCCTCCAGCAGCCCCGCGAGCTCCTGGCCGAATGCGTCGGTGGACAGATGCCCGAGAAAAGCGGTCGGCACGCCGAGCCTCGCCAGCGCGCGCGCCGTGTTGAATGGGCCGCCACCGGGCGCGGCGCGCTGCGTGCCGTCGTCGTTGTGGATCATGTCGATCAGCGCCTCGCCGCAGACGACGATCAAGGGGCGATCTCGCCCGAGCCCCGTGTGATCATCTTGGTCACGACGATGTGCTGCTGGGACGGCGAGCGATCACCGTCCAGCCGGCGGAACATGACCTCGGCCGCGGTGCGGCCGATGGCGCCGGGGTCCTGCGCGATCACTGTGATGCCGGGCTCGAGCAGATCCGCAAGCAGGATGTCGTCGAATCCGACCAGGGCGACCTTCGTGTGCAACCCCGCGCGGCGCAGCGCACGAAACGCGCCGATCGTGACGAGGTTCTGGCCGGTGAAAAGCGCGGTGGGTCGAGGCTTGAGCGCGAGCAGCGCCGCGGTCGCCGCCTCCGCCTTCTCGATTCCGTGCAGGTCGAGCCGAACGAGGCGTTCGTCGAAAGGGATGCGAAGGGCCGCGAGCTCGTCCTTGTAGCCGCGGAAGCGCTCGGCGGCGGTCGAGATGGTGTGCAGGTCGCCCAGGAAGGCGATGCGTTTGTGTCCGTGGCTCGCCAGGTGCTTCACGCCCCTACGCACTCCGGCCGCATTGTCGGTCAGCACGGTGTCCGCGTCGAAAAAGCTGGGCGGGCGGTCGACGAAGACAATCGCAGTGCCCGCCCTGCGCTCGGTCAACAGGTAGCTGTGGTCATGGCTCGCGGGCTGGATGATGAGGCCGTCCACCCGTCGCGAGGCAAACGCGCGTACCAGCCTGCGCTCGCGTGACTCATCCTCGTCCGAGCTGCCGGCCAGCACGAGCACTCCACGCTCGACGGCGACGTCTTCGATCGAGCGGTGAAGGGCCGAGGCAAAGGGGTTGGAGACGTCCTCCAGGACGACGCCGATGGTCGCGCTGCGTCCGTCCGACCGGCGCAGGCTGCTGGCGGTGAGGTTGTGCCGGTAGTCGAGGCGCTCCGCCGCGGACATCACGCGCCTCGCAAGTGCGGGGGAGACGCCGGGCTCACGGTTGACGACGCGCGAAACGCTCTTGATGCTGACCTTCGCGAGCGCCGCCACCTCCCGCATCGTGGGCCGTGACCTTTCTGCGGTTTCTCGTGTCAACGTTGACCTCCGAGGTCTGAACATTGGCGCAGCCGCGCGCGGGGTAAATTCTCCTGTTGCAGTCTAACCCGACCTGTGTTATATCTGACAACGTTGTCTTTTGACAACGTTGTCATTTCTAGGCGGATGCCCGCGCAGCAGTGCAAAAAAAGAGGTGACTCGATATGGGGGACAGGAAGTCGGGATCCATCGGAGGGCACAGGGCCCTCATCATTCTCGGTCTCGCGGCAGCGCTGCTTGCCGGGGCGTGTTCGGGAGGCGCGGGCGGGGGCGGGGGTGGCGCCGGGACGACAACCGTCACGGTCGGCTCCGTCGACAACCCATCGATGACGGACCTGAAAAAGCTGGTTCCCGATTTCGAGAGCGCGAACTCCGGGATCAAGGTCAACATCGTGACCCTGCCCGAGGACCAGATCCGGCAGCAGGTGACCCAGGACGTGGCGACTCAGAGTGGACGGTTCGACTTGTTCACGATCGGCACCTATGAGGTTCCGCTCTGGGCCAAGCTGGGCTGGCTTCAGGACTTGAGCCCGTACATCGCCAAGGACTCCAGCTACGCTCCGGACGACCTCATTCCCGGCATCAAGACAGCGGTCACCTACAACAGCGACCTGTACGCGGTGCCGTTCTACGGTGAGTCGTCGATGCTGATGTACCGCAAGGACATGCTCGCGGCCAAGGGCATCACGATGCCCGATCACCCGACATGGGACCAGGTGGCGGCGGCCGCCAGGGCGGTCAACAGCTCCAGCGTCAACGGCATCTGTCTGCGCGGCCTTCCCGGTTGGGGCGAGCAGCTCGCGCCGCTGGACACCGTGGTCAACACGTTCGGCGGACGCTGGTTCGACACGAGTTGGAACGCCCAGCTCACATCGGCCCACTGGAAGGAGGCACTGACCTTCTACGTCAACCTGCTCCACGACGCGGGCGAGCCGGGGGCCGGCAGCTCCGGATTCACCGAATGCCTCAACGCCTACAACAACGGCAAGGTCGCGATGTGGTACGACGCCACCGTGGCCGCGAGCTTCTTCACGGGCGACGCGGCCAAGAACTCCGGCTACGCCTTCGCACCGACGAGGGTCAAGGACTGGTCGGGTTGGCTGTGGTCGTGGACGCTGGCCATGGGCTCTGCCAGCACGAAGAAGGACGCGGCCTGGAAGTTCATGGACTGGGCCACCTCCAAGGCGTACGCCAAGCTGGTCGGGACCAAGCTCGGCTGGGCCCGCGTCGCGCCTGGAACCCGCCAGTCGACTTATGCGATCCCCGAGTACCAGCAGGCCTCGCAGGGGTTCGCGCAGGTCACCCTCGACTCGATCGCGCACGCCGATGTGACGCACCCCACCGTCGACCCCGTTCCGTACATCGGGATCCAGTACGTCGACATCACCGAATTCCAGCAGCTCGGTGACCAGGTGTCACAGGAGTTTGCC
>DASZJK010000245.1:0-3947 GCA_035948155.1 Candidatus Dormiibacterota bacterium | reverse complement strand
GATCGAGTTGGCGTTGGCGTTGCGCTGCGGTACTCCGGCCCACAGGACCTGGAGGGGTATGAGGACAAACCCGCCGCCGACGCCAAGCAGCCCGCCGAGCAGTCCGCCCAAAAAACCGATCGCCGCGAAGACGGCGCGGCGCTTGTATAGGGGCCCCCACGAACTCATGAGTTCGTGGGGATCCTTTATTCGGGGGTGGTCCGGATCGGTGTGTCGGGCTGGTTCATGACGACCGAGTGATGGCGAAACTCCACGTTCGCCTGACGGTCGCCGCCCGGTTGCTTCGCCTTCTTCGGCTTCTTCTTTTCGCGACCCTGCTTGTCGCGGCCCTTACCCATGGCGCCCAGTTTCCATGACCAGGGCCAGTTCGCGCAAGAAGGACTCGACGTCGGTCACCAGGCCGATCGTCTGCCAGCTCCCGCGGTCGGCCAGCTTGGTCACCACCGCGGGGTTGATGTCGACGCAAACCGTGCGCACCCCGGCGGGCAGCATGTTGCCGGTCGCGATCGAGTGCAGCATCGTCGAAAGCATGAGCGCGATGCGGACGCCGGGCAGGGCTGCCCGCATCCGGCGCTGCGCCTCGACCATGTCGGTGATCACGTCGGGCAGCGGCCCGTCGTCGCGGACGGAACCAGCCAGAACGATCTCGACGCCGTGCTCGATGGCCGACTTCATCACCCCGGACTTCAGCTGACCGCTCTCGACCATCTCGCGCAGGCCGCCGGCGGCGCGGACGCGGTTGATCGCGCGCATGTGGTGCTCATGTCCGTGCTCGATGGGCAGAGCGCTCTCGAGGTTCACGCCCAGTGCCGTGCCGAACAGCGCCGACTCCACATCGTGCACGGCGAGCGCGTTGCCCGCGAACAGCACCTGGACGTAGCCCAGCTCGATCAGCCGCGACAGGTAAACGCCGGCGCCGGTATGAACGACCGCGGGACCGGCGACGACCAGGATGCGGCCGCCGGCCTCGCGCGTCTGGCGCATCTCCTCGCCGATGCCGGCGATCAGGACCTTCTTAGGCTTTTCCGCCGAGACCTCGCTGCCCATGAAGGTGAAGATCTCGGTCTCGCGTGACCGCTCGAGCGGCGTCACACGTACGCCCTGGTGCCCGATCACCACGTCCATCCCCGGAATGGCGTCCTGGAAGACGATCGCTCGCGCCCTCCGGACCTTCTGATCGACCGCGATGGCGGCATCCATCTCGATGTTGTCGACGTTGATCCACTGCCCGCCCATGAGGATCTCCGTCGGCAGGTTGCTCGTGGAGTAGAAGCCCTCCGGAAAGACCCCTTCGCGCGTGACCTTGTCGAGTCGCACCGGCTGCTCGTGCTCGGCGGTCGCGCCCAGCGCGCGAGCCCTCGAGACGATCTGATCGAGGACCGCCGCGGAGTCGGCGTAGATCTCCATGCGGCAGATCGACGGGTCGGTCTTGTGCTGCCCGACCCTCAGCTCTTCGATGGTGAAGTTGCCGCCGAGGTCCATGACGAGGTCCATGACCTGGGGCAGCATCATCGAGTCGATGATGTGGCCCTGCAGGACCAGCCGCGCTGTGTGCCTTCCCTCGGTCACGCGCGGACGCCGGTTGCCGCGTTGAGCTGGGCCCGGAGCGCGGCGGCCTCGCGCGCAGGGCTCTCCGCGTAGAGCACGCTGCGGCTCGCGGACACCAGGCACGACGCGGAATCGCCGTTCCACGCTGCGCGGGCCGCCGCTTCGACGTCGCCGCCCTGCGCGCCGACGCCGGGCAGCAGGAACGGCAGGGCGCTGACCGAGCGAACCTCGGCGATCTGCGCCGGCGCTGTGGCCCCGACCACGAGTCCGACGTTCCCGTGGGCGTTCAGCCGTTCCGCGAGCTCGGCGACGTGGCGGTATATCGACCTGCCCGCCGCCTCGAGATGCTGCAGGTCGGCCGCTCCAGGGTTGGATGTCCGGCACAGGACGTAGACGCCACGGTCCTCGTAGCTCGTGAACTCGCGCAGCGAGTCCGAGCCGAGGTAGGGGTTGACGGTCGCCGCGTCCATCGCAAGCGTTCCGAAAACGGTCCGCGCGTACGCGCGCATGGTGTTGTCCATGTCGCCGCGCTTGCCGTCGAAGAGGAACGGCGTGCGGGGCGCAGCCTCGCGCAGCTCCATCAACGCCTTCCATCCGTCTGGGCCGTACTGCTCCCAGAAGGCGCTGTTCGGCTTGAAGCAGCAGACGTGTTCCTCGGTCTGGCGCACGACCTCGAGGCAGTGACGAAGCGCGCCCGACGCGCCGCCGGCGATGCGCTCCGGGTCAGGGTCGAGCCCCACGCAAAGGAGCGTGTGGCGCTCGCGTGCAAGCGCGCGCAGTCGATCGAAGTAGCTCACCGCACACAAATGGTAAAGATGGCCGGAAAGCGACAATTGATTGGTGCGAATCGCGCTGGCGCAGATCAATCCGACGGTCGGCGACCTGACCGGCAATGCCCGGCTGATCATCGAGTGGACCGAGCGCGCTCATGCGCAGGGTGCGGACGTCGTGTGCTTCCCCGAGCTGGCGATCACGGGGTATCCACCCGAGGACCTGGTCCTCAAGCCCTCCTTCGTCCGCGACAACATCGCCGCGCTGCACACCATCGCCGCGGCGGCAAAGGACATCGCGGTGGTCGTGGGCTTCGTTGACGAGGAGGGCGACATCTTCAACTCCGCCGCGTTCATCGATGAGGGCGCGGTCAAGGCCGTCTACCACAAGGTCTTCCTCCCCAACTACGGCGTCTTCGACGAGAAGCGCTACTTCGCGCCAGGGCACCGCGCCCCGATCCTCGACTTCGGCGGCGAGCGCCTCGGCCTGTCCGTGTGCGAGGACTGCTGGTTCCCCGCGGGGCCGATGGCGTGGGAGGCGGACCACGGCGCCCAGCTCTTGATCAACATCAACGGTTCGCCCTACCACTATGGAAAGCGGGCGCCGCGCGAGGCGATGGTGGCTGGGCGGGCGCGCGATTACGGCTCATGGGTCGCGTGGGTCAACACCGTCGGCGGGCAGGACGAGCTCGTCTTCGACGGCAACAGCGTCGTCATCGATCCCAAAGGCAACGTCGTCGCCCGCGCAGGGTCTTTTGTTCAGGAGCTGCTTGTCTACGACATCGACACGAAGTTCCCGCTCCACCGGCCGACCGAAAACCTACGCCGCGAGGCTGAGGCGGCCGAGGGGCTCGAGCTGGAGGTGTCGGAGGTCCTTGTCCGTGCACCGCGAAGCGATGTGCCGAAACCGCCGCTTCAGGGCAAGCTCGCCACGCCGCTCGAGGGGCCGGCCGAGATCTACGCCGCGGTCGTCCTCGGCACGCACGACTACATGCGCAAGCAGGGTTTCGAAAAAGTCGTGATCGGGATGTCGGGCGGCGTCGATTCGGCTCTGACCGCGGCGATCGCCTGCGACGCCCTCGGCCCGCGGAACGTGATCGGTGTGCGCATGCCGTCCCGGCACACGTCAGTGGAGAGCCTCGAAGACGCCGGACTGACCGCCGAGAACCTCGGCATGCAGCTGATGGACTTCTCGATCGAGCCGCCGCACAAGGGCTTCGAGGAGATCCTGGCTCCGGTGTTCAAGGGCACCACGCCGGGCGTCGCCGAGGAGAACCTGCAGCCTCGCATTCGCTCGACGATCCTCCACGCGCTGTCCAACAAGTTCGGCTACATCGTCCTGAGCACGGGCAACAAATCGGAGCTCGCGACCGGCTACGGCACGCTGTACGGCGACATCGCCGGCGGCTACGCGGTGCTCAAAGACATCACCAAGACGACCGTCTACGAGCTGTGCCGGTTTCGCAACACGCTGAGCCCGGCCATCCCGGAGCGCGTCATCACCAAACCTCCCTCGGCCGAGCTGAAGCCGGGACAGAGGGATACCGACAGCCTGCCGCCCTATGAGGAGCTCGACCCCATCCTCAAGGGCTACATCGAGGACGACCAGAGCCCCGAGGAGCTCGTGGC
>DASZJK010000244.1:0-5497 GCA_035948155.1 Candidatus Dormiibacterota bacterium | reverse complement strand
AGCACCACGTTGAAGCCCTTCCGCCACAGCGCGACCGCGACCCCAAGCGCGCCCTGGCGCTGGCCTTTGTGGCCGCCGGAGATGATGACCGTCTGCGGCGATCCGGGCTGGCGGAAGTGCCATGCCCCGAAGTTCACGCCGTCGGCGGTGGCCAGCTCCACCTCCTCGTAGTCGGCCTGGAACTCGAACGGGGTGAAGGTGAAATCGTCGAGCCAGACTGGCCGCGGTGGCGAGAACGCGCGCCGGTAGAGCTGGTAGGAGAGAGTGATGTAGAGGATTACCACCAGTACGAGGGCCAACGCTGCGTAAGCGATCAAGGGCACCTGAGTCGAAGCTTAGCTAGAACGTTTCGCCCTGGAACTCCTTGCGGCAAGAGCGCGCCGGCCGGCCAGTGATTCCTCGAAGCGGCCGAGCACGAACAGCGCGAGGCTCAGACGGTTGAGCCAGCGACCGACCTCGGGATTGGTGAGGCCGCCCGCGCGTTCCAGGGTCAGGCAGCGCCTCTCCGCCCGGCGGACGATCGCCCGTGCCAGGTCCAGCGCGCCCGACGCGGCGGTTGCCCCGGGGAGGATAAAACCGTCTGGCATCGGCGCAGCAGCCTCGAGCTCGCGGATGAGGTCCTCCAGCCTTTCGATCTCCGCCCGTCCTGTCGTTACGAACGACTTGCCCGCCTCGGGATTGGTCCCGAGCTCGGCGCCCACCGCGTACAGGCCGCGCTGAAGCTCCTCGCAGATAGAGGTGACGCGCGCGTGCGAGGACAGGGCTCGGGCGAGGCCCAGCGCGCTCGACGCTTCATCTACGGTGCCGAACGCCTCGATGCGCGGATCGTCCTTTGCCGAGCGCCCACCGCCGAGGAGCCCAGTCGTGCCGTCGTCGCCGGTCCCGGCGAGGTCGAGCATCCGCTTGTGACGGGAGCGCGACTTACTCGAAGACCTTGCTGAGGTCGTACAGCTCCTTCGGCACGCGCCGTGTCTCTTTGATCACCTCGGTCAGGGGCACGACCTCGACGTCGCCATTGCGCCGGATCGGAATCACGCCGCTCTTGCCCTGGACGATGAGCTCGACCGCGGCCACGCCGAGCCTTGTCGCCCAGAGCCGGTCCAGCGGCGATGGCGACCCCCCGCGCTGGAGGTGACCGAGCACGGTGACGCGCGTCTCGAACCCGGTCTCGCCCTCGATCCGGCCGGCGAGCAGGTCGCCGATGCCCCGCTTTGCGAGCCGGATGTGACCGAACGCATCCTTCTCCGCCTCGCCGATCTCGCGCTCGAGCTCCGGGATGTGGGCACCCTCGGCGACGACGATGATGCTGAACAGCTTGCCCTCGCCGCGCCGGCGGTACAGATGCGCGACCACATCGGAGACCGGAACCTCGAACTCGGGGATGATGATCAGGTCGGCGCCGCCGGCCAGGCCGCCGGTCAGCGCGACCCATCCGGCGTCGCGGCCCATCGCCTCGACGACCATCACCCGGTGATGGGCCGAAGCCGTGGTGTGCAGCCGGTCCAGCGCCTCGGTGACGACGCCCACAGCCGTGTCGAAGCCGATGCAGAACTCCGTCACCGAGAGGTCGTTGTCGATCGTCTTGGGCACGCCAACGGTGCGGAAGCCAGCCTCGTGCAGCCTGGCCGCGACGCTCAACGTGTCATCTCCGCCGATCGGCACCAGCGCGTCGATGCCGTTGTGGCGCAGCGCGCGGATGACGCGTTCGATGCCGTTCTGCTCCTTCAACGGGTTGGTGCGAGAGGTGCCGAGGATGGTTCCGCCCTGGGGCAGAATGCCGCGCACGTCGGCGGGCTTCAGCTCGTCGATCAGCCCCTCGCCCAGGCAGCCGGCCCAGCCGTTCTTGACACCGCTCACCTGGTGGCCGAGTTGGAACGCGCGGCGCGCAACAGCGCGTATCGCCGCGTTGAGCCCGGGCGCGTCGCCACCGCCGGTGAGGACCCCGATGCGCATCCGCCGAACAGATTAAGCCGTCCCGGAGAGCCGCTCGAGTAGCTGACCCACAGTCAGCTCAGCCAGAGAGCTGAGGATCAGGTCGGCCTGGCTGAGGTCGAGGCGCGCCGTGATCGAGTTCGGAATCGCAACGCACTTCAAGCCGGCACGCTTCGCCGCAGCCACGCCGTTGGGCGAGTCCTCGATCGCGATCGCCTCAGCAGCGGTCACGCCAAGGCAATCCAGCACGGCAAGGTAGAGGTCGGGATCGGGCTTCGCGCTGGCCACGTCATCGCGGCACCGCAGGCAATCGAATCGGTCGAGCAGGCCCAGGCGCACGAGGTGGCCCCTCACCCAGTCCTGCGTCGAGCTCGACGCCACGCCGAGCTTCAGGCCCATATCGCGCGCTTCGTCGAGACGCTGAACGACGCCGGGCAGCACCCGGTTGGCCAGGATCAGCTCGGTGCGCCGGTCCATGCGGCGCTCGAGCACCTCTTTTGGCAGCGGGCGGCCGAGGCGCTCTTCGAGGTGGTGCTGGGGGTGGAAGCCCGTCGTCGTCGAGCCGACGATCTGCACCCACCGCTCGAACGGCAGGTCCTCGCCGTGAGCCTCGTAAACCTCGAGCCAGGAGCGATAGATCGGCTCCTCCGTGTCGAGGATGAGTCCGTCGAAGTCGAACACTATGGCTCGAATCACGATCCCAAAGATTAGGATCGCCGTGGCCGTGACCAAGCAGCGACAGGAGCAGACTTCGAGGCCGATCAGCATCGGCGGCGCGATGCTCACGGGCCTTGCGCTGGTCGGCGTCTCGTTGATGCTGGTGGTCCTGTTCGGCGTCCTGGACGCCTTTCATTTCGGGTCGATCCACGACTTCTTCACGCCCGATCCGAGCGCGGCCGCGGGCACGCTCGGACTCGTCGGCGGCGCGGAGGGCGTGACCCTGAGCATCGTCCTGCTGGGCGTCATGTTCGGCATCCAGACGTCCTCGTCCCGCTACTCGCCGCGCATCATCGGCATCTTCACCCGCAACCCACTCAACGCCGTAGTGCTGACCCTCGCGCTGGCCTCGATCCTTTACACGTTCCTGGTCCGATCGGAGGTCAAGGCCAACTACGTGCCGATGACCAGCGTGGCGGTGGCTGAGGTCCTCGCCTTGATCAACTTCGCGATCCTCTTTCCCTACGTCCTCTACATCTTCGAGGTGATGCGGGCGGAGACGCTCGTGAGCCAGATCATGCGGCGCGCGCGCCGCAACCTCCGCAAACGCAACGAGCTGCAAACGGCGGTCTCGCAGGTCACCGACATCGCGTACGGCTCGATCCAGCTCGGCGACATGCCCGTGTGCGTCATGAGCATCGACGTCCTCGGTCAGTTCACGGCGCACGACTACATCCCGGCCAAGAAGAAGCTGAACGCCGACTGGTTCAAGGTCGGGCACCGCGACCTGCCTGGAGCGTCCGACCAGATCCTCGCAGAGGTCAACCGCGCGAGGACCTGGTTCGAGTACTCCGTGATGACGAGCTTCGTCGACATGGTCGGCCTGACCCCGATCCACCGCAAGGAGGCGGTGCACGCGATCGCCGTCGCCACGCGCAACGTCGGCCTGGCCGCGATCGACGCCGGCGATCCCGAGGTCGCAGAGCTTTGTGTGCGCTTCTTCAACACCTACCTGCGCACGGCGATCAACAGGTCGGCGCCGACGTTTGCGTCCGGGATCATGAACGAGTACCGCCGCTTTGCGATCGGTGCGCTCGAGTGGCGGCGGGACATCGCGGTGGAGGCCGCCTCCCACCTGCTCCGTTATGGCCGCCACTTCGACGAGGCGGGCATGCCTGCGACGTTTGGCGCCGCGGCGGAGGACGTCGCCGACCTCGCCATCGAGGCGCGCGTCCGCGATCCGCAGGTCACCTTTCGCCTGGCGCAGCTCCTCGTGCGCAACCTGCACGAGCTCCTACCCAACGCAAGGCCGATTGGCCTGAACGGCCTCTTCAAGGGCGTGGCGAAGCTGACCTGCTGGGCGATGGCCGCCGACGAGAAGGACATCGCGCACGTGCTCATCGAGGGCATCGGGGCCGCGCCGCCCGACTTCGTCGACGCCGCGCTGGTCCGCATGGAGTCGATGCAGAACGGCCTCTTCTGGGAGGTCAACGAGCGCGTGATCTCGTTCGACTGGTTGGAGCAGCCGCTCCGCGACCAGATTCCGCGTTTGCGAGCGGCGCTGCGCAAGATGAAGACGTCCGGCAACGGCGCCACACCTGAGGTCGACGTCCCGCCGGTCGACCTCGTCAAGCCGAGCCGGCCTAACCCCGTGGTCGAGGTGACGGAGACGGCTGGTTGATCATCGCGGTGGACGCGGTCTCGAAGTAGTCGAGCAGCGCCTGCCGTACCTGGGGCGCCAGCTCCAGCGATTCGACCGCCGCGGTCATGTGCCCCAGCCACGCATCGCGCTCGCGCCGGCCGATGGCAAACGGGGCGTGGCGCATCCGCAGACGTGGATGGCCGCGCTGCTCGCTGTACGTCGACGGACCGCCCCAGTACTGGATGAGGAACAGGGTCAAGCGCTCCGTGGCGCCGGATAGATCCTCGTCGGGATAGACGCGGCGCAGGATGGGGTCGGCCGCCACGCGCGCGTAGAAGCGCTGGACGAGGAGGCGAAAGGTTGATTCACCTCCGGCGAGCTCGAAAAGACTGGAGTGAAGCTTCATGCGATCCTACTGAGCCGCATGACGCGCCAGCTGCGCCAGGCCTACCTGACCACATTGATCACACTCGTGGTGCAGTTCATGCTCGGCATGGCGACCAACCTTTTCGTCCAGATCCCGACCAACCACCCGGGCGCCAACCCGCCCGAGTACTTCAGCGGCGTGGTCCAGAGCGTGACGTGGGCGATCGTCCACAGCCGGTCGATCTGGCTCGTGCTGCATGCGGTTCTCGGCCTGCTGATCGTCCTCTCCTCGTTTGGTCTGCTCTTCCAGACGGTTCCCACTCGGAACCGGCTCGCCATAACGACGTCGGTGGTCGGCGCGCTCGCCGTGCTCGCGGCCGGATTCAACGGCGGCAGCTACCTCAATTACCACCAGGATTTCAGCTCGATGCTCATGGCCACCTTCTTCGCGTTCGCCATCACGGCTTACGCGGTCGGGCTGTGGGGACTCCCGCGCCAGCAAGAATCTCGGACGTCGGCCGCGCGATGATGTGCGCCGCCTTGAGGCCCGTCGCCTCGAGGTAGCGCTCGACGATGCGGCGCCCGACCGCGTAACCGGCCATGTGCGGGACGCCGGCGGGGCGGCCGCCGAGGCGCTCCGCGATCAGGTCGCCGAGGACCAGAGGCGTCCAGTCGGCGAAACCGTTTCCGGTGTCGAACGCGCCCGTGACCTTTTCATACGCCTCGTCGAGCGCGTCGCCGGTCACCTCCGAGTACCAGGCGCCGGTCGAGTCTGGACCGCAAACCTCGATGGTGAAGACCTCGGCCAGTCCCTCGTGGACGACCCACTCGGCCAGGTTGAAGCCGGTTTCGATGTTCGGAGTGCGCAGGTTGTGGGCCAGCTCATGTACGCCGCAAGCG
>DASZJK010000243.1:0-6123 GCA_035948155.1 Candidatus Dormiibacterota bacterium | reverse complement strand
GTCATGTCCACGAACAGGCCGTGCTCGACCACGCCCGTAACTTTCTTGAGCTCGGCCCCAAACCCCGCCGGGTCCTTGATCCCTCCCTCCACCGTCAGGTCCAGGATGAGGTTCCCGTTGTCGGTGGTGTAGGGCGTCTCCTCCCCACCCCGCACGACCAGGCTTGGGCCCAGCGCGGCGATTCGCTCCGCCGTCGAGCGCCAGAGGAACGGCAGGACCTCCACTGGCAGCACGCCGACGCCCAGCTGCTTGACCAGCTTCGACTCGTCGACAACCACCACGAAGCGCTTGGATGCCGCCGCGACCAGCTTCTCCCGGAAGAGCGCGCCGCCGCGGCCCTTGATCAGGTTCAGCGCCGGGTCCACCTCGTCCGCCCCATCGACCGTCAGGTCGATCTGCCCCAGCAGCTCCGTGACGATCGGGATCCCCAGCGACGCCGCCAGCTCCGCCGTCGAGCGCGACGACGGCACCCCGCGGACCTTCATCCCCTCCGCGACGAGCCGCCCCAAGCCCTCGACAAAAAACGCCGCGGTCGACCCGCTTCCAAGGCCGATCAGCATGCCGTCGGAGACCAGCTCGAGCGCCTTTTCTGCCGCCGCCTGTTTGTACTCGTCAGTCAACAGCTTCACGGATCGCCCTGATGCCGGCCGCGACGCCGCCGCGATGGCCGTAGACGGAGTTTCCCGCCACCAGGACGGAAGCCCCCGCGGCGACCACCAGAGGCGCCGTCGCGGCGTCGATCCCTCCATCGACCTCGATCTCCACCTCGGAAGACAACTCGCGAAGCCTCCGGATTTTCTCTGGCGACCCCGGTATGAACTTCTGTCCGCCAAACCCGGGTTCGACCGTCATGACGTTGATCAAATCCACGTAGGGCAGGATCTCGCGCAGGTCCTCGACGGGCGTCGCCGGGTTGATGGCCACTCCGGCCTTCACGCCCAGGTCATGAATCGTCTCCACCGTCCGATAAAGCGACGAGGTCGCCTCCACCTGCACCTCGATCAATGTCGCGCCCGCCGAAGCAAACGCCTCCACGAAGAGCTCGGGCCGCTCGATCATCAGGTGCGCCTCGATCGGCAGAGAGGTAGCCGCGCGCACCGCGGCGACGATCCCCGGGCCGAAGGTGAGGTTCGGCACGAAATGCCCGTCCATGACGTCGACCTGGATCCGATCCGCTCCCGCCTCTTCCGCCTCACGCACCTGCTCGGCCAGGCGGCCGAGGTCTGCGGACAGGATCGACGGGACTACCTCTACCCGGCGTTGGCCGCGCGGTCGATGAGCCATCGTGCGCCGGTAATCATCCCGGATGGCGTCTCGCCCCGCCGGGCGGCTGCCACCGCCGCGGCCTTGCCCGCACCGGTCGCGATGATCACCACGTGCCGGGCGTCGCGGATGGCCTCGAACGTCATCGTGACCCGCTGCGCGGGTGGCTTTGGCGAGTCGTGGATGCCCGCGGTCAGCCCGGTGGCGCGCAAGGCCCGATGCCCCGGGAAAAGCGAGTTGACGTGCCCGTCCTCCCCCACTCCCAGCAACACGAAGTCGAACGGCGCGACGTTGGCGACGACCTCCGCGTACGCATCGGCTCCCTCGTCGGGGCCGAGCTCGCCCGGGATCCGATAGACGGTTGCTGGAGTCACGCGGTCGAGCAGCGATTCCTTCGCCATCCGGTAGTTGCTCTCGGGATCCAGCGGCGGCACGCACCGCTCGTCGCCGAATAACACCGAGACCCGACCCCACGGCACGGACAGCTCCACCAACAGCTCGTAACAGCGTCGAGGCGACGTCCCGCCCGTGAGAACGAGCGACCCGCCACCGGTTAGCGCCTCAGCGATCTCCGCCGCCGCCGACTCCGCCACCTCTTCCGCGGTCGCCAGAACGACGAACTCGGCCAAGGGCTCAGAAGTTCTCCATCAGCTCTTCCGCCGCCGCCAGCGACCGGTTGAACACTTCGTCATGGGTGCCTGTCGACAGGAGGTCGAGCAGCAGGGACACCTCGTCCAGGCCCTCGAGCTGCTGGATGTGGCGAAGCGCGTCACCCTCACCGATCTCGATCATGGTCAGCAGCACGCGCCCCGTGTCCTGGCGCCGCCTCTCGGGAAAATCGAATTCCGCCGCGCGCGCTCGGTCGGGATTGTGGTGTATGCCCAGCCGGTAGGTGGTTCCGTGGGAAACGCCCGCGATACGCACGGCGCTGAGCTCGCCCTGGACGAGTCCTTCCTTCGGCACCGATCGAAATTCCACCTCGACGGAGCGGTCGCCGGCCGAGTACAGCGCCACGACCACCCCGCCCGTGCCTCCGGTCGCGCGCCGCAACTTCCACCCCAGCGCCGTAGCCATCCACCCCGTCAGAAGCGAAGCGACGATCCGATTCCCGCGTCCCTCGCCCGCGTAGTCGACGCCGACTTCCGAGATGCCCGCCAGAAAAGCGCGGCGGTCCGACGGAGAGAAAAACTGGGCGATCATCTCCCGCCACGGCCTGAGCCGCGACCACTGCAGGTCGGCCAGCCCCATTCGGTGATGGGTGAGCTTGAGCATGTCCGACATCCGGTGGAACGAGTGGTACGGGTCCCGGAACTGCGCCGAGTCGACGACAAGGCCGTCGCAAACGTGGAGGGCGTCGAGGATCTCGGACTTGCCGAAGGGCGGTGTACCCAACCACCACAGGTACGTCGGGACGCCGCTCACCAGGAGAGGGTCGAGCAGGGGCGCCAGGTGCTCGACCGCCTCGCCGTACACGTGCAGCGTGATGAACTCGCACTCGTAGCCGCACGCGGCCTTTGGCCGGTCCGGATCGGTGGTGATCCAGGCGTCGAGGTGGCGACCCTCCGCGGGCGGCTGCTCCCGGATCACGATCGCCTGCGACGGATGCTCCGTCCCGATCATCTGCGTCGTGCGCTTGGCGGTCTGCTCGTGCAGCTCGGTCGGCGCGACGCTGATCAGGGTCATGACGCAGTTCCTGGGATGCGAGTGCTCGCCCTCATCGGCCTCCTGGTGCGCGAACCGCCTGCGGATCTCGTCGAGCGCCGTCAGCACGTCGGCGATGCTGACGTTCGCCGCGTGCCAAAGGGTCGTCGGGTCCTGGACCGCGCTCACGGCCGGTGCCACTCCCGTCCGTCGGCCTGCAGAAGCTTGGCCGCAGCCTCCGGCCCCCATGTGCCGGCGGGATAGAGCTCCAGCGGCGGCCGGCCGCTTCGCCATGCGTTCTCGATCGGGTCGACGAGCGACCATGCCGCCTCGACCTCGTCCGCACGAGTGAACAGCGTCGGGTCGCCGATCATGCAGTCGAGCAGCAGGCGCTCGTAAGCTTCCGGCGCCTCGACCAGGAACGAGGTGATGTACTCGAAGTCCATCGTCACGCTGCGGATGCGCAGGCCGGCCGAAGGCACCTTGGCGCCGAACTTCAGGGATATGCCCTCCTCCGGCTGGATACGGAGGGTGATCGCGTTGGGGTCGACCTCCTTCATCGCCTCGCGACCGAAGGTGAGGTGCGGCGGCCGCTTGAACTGGATGCGGATCTCGGTCACTTGCTTCGGCAGCCGCTTGCCGGCGCGGATGTAGAACGGCACGCCGGCCCAGCGCCAGTTGTCGATGAACAGCCGCAGGGCCGCGAACGTCTCGGTCTGCGAATCCGGCGCGACGTTCGGCTCCTCGCGATACCCCGGGACCTGCTCGCCCAGCACCCACCCCTTCGTGTACTGGCCGCGCACGGTCGACTGCTCTATGTCCTCACCGATCAGCGGCCGGATCGAGCGCAGGACCTTCACCTTCTCGTCTCTTACCGCGTTGGCCTCGAAGGCGAGCGGCGGCTCCATCGCGGTCAGCGCCACGAGCTGCAGCCCGTGGTTCTGGATGATGTCGCGCATCGCGCCGGCGTGGTCGTAGTAGGCGCCGCGGTTCTCGATTCCAAGCTCCTCCGCGGCCGTGATCTGCACCGAGTCGATCAGGTTCGCGTTCCACAGAGGTTCGAAGATCGAGTTGGCGAAGCGGAACGCGAGGATGTTCTGCACGGTCTCCTTGCCGAGGTAGTGGTCGATGCGGAAGACCGAGTCCTCCATGAAGACCTTCTGCAGCGTCTGCGTCAGCTCGCGCGCGGACTGCAGGTCGGTGCCGAACGGCTTTTCGACGACGATGCGGTGAAACCCATCGCCGGCATTGAGGTTGGCGGCCTGCAGCTGCAGGGCGATCGCCTGGTACGTCTGCGGTGGGGTCGCGCAGTAGAAGATCCGGTTGCCGGGGATGTGATTCGCCGAGTCGAGCTCCTGCAGCTTCTTGCCCAGGTTGCGAAATGCGTCGAGGTTGCTGAAGTTGACCGGAACGTAGAAGAGCTGCGATAGCAGCGCGTCCAGGACGCGGTCGTCGATCGGCTGGGTGCGAGAGAACTGGTGGATCTTCTGCGACGCCAGCTGCCGAAACGACTCGTCTGTCATCTCGCTCATGGCCGCGCCGATCACCGCAAAACCCGCAGGCAGCGAGCGCTGCTTGGCCAGGTTGTAGAGCGCCGGCAGCAGCTTTCGGCCGCTCAGGTCGCCGGTGGCACCGAAAATCACCATGACCGCAGGGTCGGCGATCCGGTAGTCGTGGAGCCCCTGGGCTAGCGGATTAGGAGCGACCTCCTGGACCTTCACTTTTCGTGAGCGGCATCCTTCACGACCGAGTGGCCGCCGAACTGCTGCCGCATCATCGCAAGCATGCGATCGCCGAAGGTGTTCTCCATGCGGCTGCGAAAACGCGCGAACAGGGACTCGGCGATGACCGGCGTCGGCACGGCCTCGTCGATCGCGGCCTCGACCGTCCAGCGCCCCTCGCCCGTGTCTTCCACATACCCCTTGATATCGCTCAGCTCCGGGTCCTGGGCCAACCCGCGCGCGATCAGGTCGAGCAGCCAGGAGCGCACGACGCTTCCCTCGCGCCACGCCTCGGCGATCGCGTGCATGTCCATGCCCGGGAAGGACCGGGACGACTTCATGACCTGGAAGCCCTCCGCGTAAGCCTGCATCAGGCCGTACTCGACGCCGTTGTGGACCATCTTCACGAAGTGGCCAGAGCCCTCGGGTCCGGTGTGCACGAGGCCGCCGCCTTCAGGCGCGAGGTCGCGCAGGATCGGCAGCATGTGTTGATAGATGTCCGGCTCCGCGCCCACCATCAGGCTGTAGCCGTACTCGAGCCCCCAGATGCCGCCGGAGACGCCGGCGTCCACGTAGTGCATGCCCTTCGCTTTGACCCGCGCGGCGTCGTCAAGGGCGACCTTCCAGTTGGTGTTCCCTCCGTCGACGATGATGTCGCCTGGGTCGCCGAGCCCGATGAGAGTGTTGATCGCCTGGGTCGTCGGGTCGCCGGCCGGGACCATGATCCACATGACCCGCGGCTTGCCCTGGAACTGCTTGACGAAGTCGGCCCAATCCTTGGCCGGAGCGGTGCCCTTCGAGGCGTAGGACTGCACCGCGGCCGGTGAGAGATCGAATCCGATGACCCGGTGGCCCTTCTTCAAAAGACGCAGCGACATGTTGCCGCCCATGCGGCCCAATCCGACGAACCCGATCTCCATGGCTACCTGACCGCGGCCTTGACCGCGGCGACCAGCTCTCGCCAGCCGCTCGCCGGACTGGATCCCAGCGTCACGCGGACCACGGGGAGGCGCCGCGACGTGAGCGACTGCAGGTCGCCGATCGCCTGCGCCTGCTTGAGCACCGAGAAGGTGTAGGGCTGGCCCGGGATCGGAACGTCCTTCGTGTCGTCCTGCACGATCTGGAGGAACAACCCGGTCTTCGGTCCGCCCTTGTGCAGCTGCCCGGTCGAGTGCAAAAAGCGCGGGCCGTATCCGGCGGTGGTCGCGATCTGCGTTCTGTCCCGCACCGCGGTGCGAATCGCGGCGATCGCGGCCTCCGACCCCGGCGTGCGCGTCGTGTAGGCCATGATCGCGAAGTACGCTCCCTTCCTGGCCTTCTTCAACAAGGAGGCGATCTCGGCCTTGGCCTTCGCCGCGGGCACAGATTCCGCAGGCGGCAGCTTGCCTCGCGACCTGAACGTCGCCAGCACCTTCTTCGTGTTGTCCTTCGACTCCTGCACGTTGGGCTGGTCGAAGGCGTCGATGCCGAGGACCGACCCGGCGATCGCGACCGCCAC
>DASZJK010000242.1:0-2401 GCA_035948155.1 Candidatus Dormiibacterota bacterium | reverse complement strand
TCTGTCACCGGCAGGTCGAGCAGCTTCCCGATGAAGGACTTGCGCGAGGTGCCGACCAGGATGGGATGTCCAAGGTCCTGCAGCTCCCCGAGCCGCCGCATGACCTCCCAGTTGTGGTCGGCGGTTTTGCCGAAGCCGATGCCGGGGTCGAGGATCACCTTCTCGCGCGGTACGCCCGCAGCCATTGCGCGAGTTGCGGCGACCGAAAGAAAGCGCTTGATCTCGTCCATCAGGTCACCGGAGTAGTCGGTCCCGTCCTGGTTGTGCATAAGCACGAGCGCGCAGCCGTGCCGCGCAGCCAGGTCCGCGATCGCCGGTGAGCGCGTGAGACCCCACACGTCATTGAGGATCGTGGCGCCGCCCCCGATCGCGCGCGCCGCGACCTCCTCCTTATACGTGTCGATCGACACCGGCACGCCCGCATCGGCGGCGAGCCGCCGGACGATCGCATCCACGCGCTGAATCTCTTCCGCCGCCGTGACGGGCAAGTGCCCAGGCCTGGTCGATTCACCTCCGACGTCGAGCATGTCCGCGCCCTCGCGCACCATCAGCAGACCCTGCTCGATGGCCGCATTGACGTCGGTGCCCAGCCCGTCCCCGCTGAACGAGTCAGGCGTGGCGTTGATGATGCCCATCACGTACGTCCGCGAGCCCCACTCGAAGCGCTGGCCTCCGATGTGAGCGATCACAGCGCGATTATGCTCGGCAGCAGACATGAGGCTGGAGGAGCTGGCGCGAGGTGCAGGCGCGGTGCTCGAAGGCAACCCCGACGTCGAGGTGAGCGGCATCGCCTACGACTCGCGACGCGTCAATCCTGGGGACCTGTTCGTCGCGGTGCAGGGCATCCACGTCGACGGACACCACTACCTGACCGAGGCGATCGCTAAGGGCGCGGTCGCGGTCGCGATCGAGCGCCCGGTGCGCGTTCCGGAGGGCGTACCGGTGCTTCGTACGCCATCGACTCGCATCGGCCTCGCCGAGCTGTCCGCCGAGCTCTATGGTCGCCCGTCGCGACGCTTGAGGCTTGCGGGCATCACCGGCACCGACGGCAAAACGACGGTCACGCACATGGCCGAGCACGTGCTGCAGGCGAGCGGCATCGTGGCCGGCGCGATGAGCACGGTCGCGTTCAAGGTGAGCGGACGCGAGGTCGACAATGTCAGCGGTCAGACGACCACAGAGGCGCCGGAGGTGCAGGCCTGGCTCGCGCGCATGGTCGAGGCAGGCGCCCAGGCCGCCGTGATCGAGACGACCTCCCACGCGCTCGTGCAGGAGCGTGTCCGCGCGTGCGAGTTCGATGTTGCCGCTTTCACGAACGTCGGTCACGACCACCTCGACTACCACGCGTCGTGGGACGACTACGTCGAGGCCAAGGCGCGGCTCATAGAACTGACCGCGCGCTCCGCCGACAAGGGAATCGAAAAGACCGCGGTGCTCAATCGCGACGACGTCAGCTATGAGCGCCTGACGCGCCGAGCGATTGCGCGCCGCTGGACGTACGGCATGACGACCGCCGCTGACCTGCATCCGCTCGACCTCTCGATCACCGGCTCAGGCTCGCGTTTTCGCATGAAGACTCCGCTCGGCGAGGTCGAGGTCTCGCTCAACGTTCCGGCGAAGTTCAACATCTACAACGCGCTGTGCGCGGCGGGCGTATGCCTCGCCCTTGGAGTCGCGGTCGAGGACGTCGGTCGCGGGCTTGCCGGATTCGAAGGAGTGCGCGGCCGCCTGGAGCCCGTCGACCTGGGCCAGGACTTTCGCGTCTACATCGACTTCGCGCACGCCGCGGGGTCCCTCGCCAGCGCGCTCGTTGAGCTCCGACCGTTCACGCGGGGACGGTTGATCGCGGTCTTTGGCTCGACGGCACGGTCCGACCACGACCGGCCGGGCATGGGACGCGCGGCGGCCGAGTTCTCCGACTTCTTCATCATCACGACCGACGACCCGCTCACCGAGGACCCCGTGGAGATCGCCCGCGACGTGCAGTCCGGCGCGAGTGGCAAAGCGCCTGGCCGCGATTACGAGATCGTGATCGATCGCCGCGCGGCGATTCGTCGCGCGATCGAGGTCGCAGAGCCCGGCGACACGGTCCTGCTGGCGGGCAAGGGCCATGAGCGCTCGATGCGTACCGCGCACGGCTCGGAGCCCTGGGATGAGCGAGCAGAGGCCGAGGCTGCGATCAAAGAACGCCTGGCGCTCTAGCTGGCCATGAGCCCTTCGTGGGCCTGGCGTCGCATCCGCCGCCGACCATCCGCACGATCTCGACCCTGTCGCCTTCCTCGAGCACGACGGCAGCGAATTTCGCGTGCTGGACGATCTCACCGTTGTGCTCCACCGCCACCGCGCGGGGATTGACCCCGAGCTTTTCGAGATAGAGGACGAGGGGAATCGGGGCCTCGAG
>DASZJK010000241.1:0-4576 GCA_035948155.1 Candidatus Dormiibacterota bacterium | reverse complement strand
CGGCCGCGAGTGCAGGAACATCTGCCACTGCGACGTGCTCGCCGACATGATGCGCACAGCCATGGGCACCTGCCAGATGTTGTTGTGGAACAGCGGCACGGGCTGCCAGATCACGTAGTCGCGCAGCGGTTCGCGCGCGTGGTGCCAGCTGATCCAGGCGAAGTACTGCGGATGGACCCGGTAGTCCGAGTCGAGATCCGTGATGAGCACCTTGCTCAGGTCGAATCCCTCCTCGGTCAGGACGCGGACCATCCACCGACCGCCCCAGTTCATCGCAGCCGATTTGCCGACGACGATGCCCGGCTCGAGCGGGTCCTTGATGTGATAGAAGCCGCGGACGCGGCCGCCGAACTTGGCCTTGAGTCGCGCCACGTTCTCCCAGCCCGGCTTGTCGGTCTCCCGCGTGATGATCCCCACGAGCTTCAGCTCGTCCGGATAGTTCGAGTCGACGATCGCCTGCACCGTGCGCTCGAGCACGTGGTAGGGCTCGGTGTAGGTCGGGACGACGCAGAGGTGGAAGTACTGGAGCGGATCCTGCGTTCCAGCCGCCTGCTCCTGGCGGCAGAGCGCGAGCCAGTCAGTGCTCATGTCCCGCTTCAGCCGGCTGACCGAGCTCCACACGCCGGCCACGACCGTGACCGAGCGCAGCAGCCAGTACGCGTCGAAGATGAGCACGGCCGTCGCGACGAAGATCGCGCCCGGGAGCTTGAAGACGATTGGGATCCAGGCGGGCGAAGCCAGCATGACCCAGGTGATTGCCCCGGGGGTCGCCTCGAAGAAGCGGGCCCCGAACTGGCGCAGGGCCTGCTCCCAGGCGGGCGCCGGCGGTCGGGCTTCGAGCACTGCCACGCTCCGATTATCGCCAAGGAATAGGAAATGACCGCCCGGCCTTGTAAATGGCATGAATGATCTGCAGCACTTCGACGGCCCCACGTTCGAGGCCGACGTGCTCCAAGCCAAGGAACCCGTCGTGGTCGATTTCACCGCCCTCTGGTGCCCGCCGTGCCAGATGATGGCGCCGGTTGTGGAGAGGCTCGCGGGTGAATTCGCGGGCAAGGTCAAGATCGGCAAGCTGGACACCGACGCCAACCCCGAGCTCGCAATCCGCTACGGCGTGTCTGGAATCCCGACTCTGGGTCTTTTCCGCGAAGGCAAGCTCGTCGACCGCCTGGTCGGATTCCCCGGCGGCGCCGGCCCGATCCGCCAGTGGATCGAGAAGAGCGCGAACGTAACGGCAGCGAACAACTAAGTCACCGCGGTAGCCATACGGCCGGACGGCCGGACGAAATGTCCGGCCGTTTTTTTGTGCGGTTCACACCATGTTCTGCGCAGCTGCCCTCTGTGAGCATTGGTGGCGTCGGCGCGTGATGGGCCCGCTTCGCGCTGGCTTGACACCTTTCATCCAAAGGGGGATCACGCCTTATGTTTCTCGACGGACTCATACCCAGCCCGGACTGGCTCAACTCCGGCGACACGTCGTGGCAGCTGACGGCGGCCACGCTCGTCGGTCTGCAGAGCGTCCCGGGCCTGGCGATTCTCTACGCCGGGCTGATGAAGAGGAAGTGGGCCCTCAACTCGGCGCTGATGGTGCTCTACGCGTTCGCGATGACACTTTTGATCTGGACGCTGTGGAGCTACAACATGAGCTTTGGCAACTCCGCGAAGATCCTGGGGCAGGACATCATCGGCATCCCGTGGCCGGTCAACTTCGCCGGCTCTGAGATTGCGCAGGCCAACATCCCGCTCCTCACAAGCAGCGGCGGCCTTCCACCTCTGCGATTTCCGCAGTCGGCGATGGTCTACTTCCAGTTCGTCTTCGGGGCGATCACGGTCATCATCCTCGGCGGCGCGCTCCTCGGACGGATGAACTTCAAAGCGTGGATGCTCTTCGTCCCGCTCTGGATGACTGTCGTCTACCCGGTCGGCGCATTCCTCATCTGGGGTGGCGGCTGGCTCGCGCAGCAGGGCGCGGTGGACTACTCCGGTGGTTACGTGATCCACGTCGCCGCAGGCGTCTCGGGCGTCGTCGCCGCCGCGGTGGTCGGACCGCGACTTCTCAAAGACCGGCAGGAAAACAATCCGAGCAACCTGCTGATGGCGATCGCCGGCGGTGGGTTGCTGTGGCTGGGTTGGAACGGATTCAACGGGGGCGACCCCTACACCGCCAACGCCGACGCGGCGGCCGCGGTGCTCAACACCAACCTGGCGACGGCCGCGGCACTGCTTGCGTGGATGCTGCTGGACGTCTTCATGACCGGCAAGAGCAACGTCGCCGGAATGATCAACGGCATGATCGCCGGCCTGGTGGCCATCACTCCCGGGGCAGGCTGGGTCAACGGATTTGGCGCGATCATCATCGGCGTTGTGGCCGCGGTCGTTCCGTGGTTCACGATGCAGTACCTGCCCCGCGTCAACTTCTTCAAGAAGATCGACGACACGCTCGGCGTCATGCACACGCACCTGTTTCCGGGCGCGATCGGCGGCCTGATGGTCGGGCTGATCGCCGACCCGGCGATGATCCAGTACTACGGATCGGGCAACACCCCATCGTTCGCGGTGACCGGCCTTCTCTACGGGAACCCACACCAGCTGTTGGTCCAGGCGCTGGCGCTCGGCGTCATCCTCGTCTATGACGGCGTGGCGACGTTCGCGGTCATCAAGTTGGTCAGCCTCCTCGTTCCGCTGCGCATGCCCGATCGCCACCTCGAGGTCGGCGACGAGATGGTCCACGGGGACGTCTCGCTGGACCTGGGAGTGCCAAAGCTGGGCGTCGAGCCACCCTCGGTGCCCCTCACCCACTTCGACCCGCCGGGCGCAGCCGCCCCGGCTCCCACCAACTGAGCTTGCAAGGCGGCGTGACTTTGTGGGAACTGCACAAGGCCCGCCGCCTCAAATTCGTGTCCACCGACTGTATTTCAGGCCTCAGGGCATCGGAGAAGATGAACCCATGACAGTCCTGTACATCGCCGGAATCGTCGCTTACTGGGCGCTCCTCTTGGTCGTCGTCAAGCGGCGCAGCCCGGGAGAGGCATAGGCCGCACAACCCCAACGGCCGCCGGTTGGGGTCCGGGGCCATGGCCTCACGCCTGTCGCTGGTCGCAGCGGACAGGTGATCCGTTTGACAAGCCCGCGAAATTCATCTGTGTTCTGGGAGGGTGTCGATGGCAGTCGTAGAGAAGAAAGCAGTCAGCAAGACCAGCCCGCGCGAGGTCCTGGAGCGCGCGAAGGCTGAAGACGTCGAGGTGGTCGACGTCCGTTTCGTCGACCTTCCAGGCACGTGGCAGCACTTCAGCCTTCCGCTCGGAGAGCTGGACGTGGACAGCTTCACGGACGGGCTCGGCTTCGACGGCTCGAGCATTCGCGGGTTCCAGTCGATCGACGAGAGCGACATGCTCCTCATGCCCGACCCGGACTCGGCGACGATCGACCCGGTCCTCTCGCACAAGACACTTTTCTTGATCTGCGATGTCGTCGACCCGATCAGCCGCGAGCCCTACTCACGCGACGCGCGCTTCATCGCCAAAAAGGCCGAGGAGCACCTGCGCCGCTCCGGCATCGCTGACGTCAGCTACTGGGGGCCCGAGGCTGAGTTCTACCTCTTCAACTCGCTCCGCTTCGACCAGAACGCACACAGCGGGTACTACTTCATCGACTCGGAGGAGGGCATCTGGAACTCGGGCAAGAACGCTGAGCCGAACCTCGCCTTCCGGCCGCGGCACAAAGAGGGCTACTTCCCGGTGCCGCCGACCGACAAGCTGCAGGACCTGCGCTCCGAGATCATGCTCAAGCTGATCGACGCGGGGGTTCGCGTCGAGGTGCAGCACCATGAGGTCGGCACCGCCGGCCAGGCCGAGATCGACATGCGCTTCGACTCGCTGACCAAGATGGGCGACAAGCTCATGGTCTACAAGTACGTGATCAAGAACATTGCGGCGCAGCACGGTTACGTCGCGACGTTCATGCCCAAGCCGCTTTTCCAGGACAACGGGTCTGGCATGCATGTGCACCAGAGCCTGTGGAAGGACGGCGAGAACCTCTTCGCTGACGCGAAGGGTTACGCGGGCCTGAGCCAGACCGCCGTCTACTACATCGGCGGCCTGCTGAAGCACGCAGCCGCGCTGCTTGCGATCTGCGCGCCGACCACCAACTCGTACCGGCGCCTCGTCCCCGGATACGAGGCTCCGATCAACCTCGTCTACTCGAAGCGGAACCGCTCGGCGTGCGTGCGCATCCCTATGTACTCGACGAACCCGAAGACCAAGCGCGTCGAGTTCCGCTCCCCCGACCCCGCCGCCAACCCCTACCTCGCGTTCTCGGCGTGCCTCATGGCCGGCCTCGACGGAATCAGGAACAAGATCACGCCCCCAGAGCCGGTCGACAAAGACATCTACGAGCTCGAGGGCGAGGAGAAGGCCAGGATCAAGTCGGTGCCGGGCTCGCTCGCGGAGGCGCTCGATGCGCTCGAGAGCGACAACGCATTCCTTCTCGAGGGCGGCGTCTTCACGAAGGACGTCATCGACACGTGGATCGAGTACAAGCGCAAGAAGGAAGTCGACCCGGTCGCGCTCCGGCCGCA
>DASZJK010000240.1:0-2804 GCA_035948155.1 Candidatus Dormiibacterota bacterium | reverse complement strand
CATCATGCCCAGCACATTCCCGCGCGCGTTGACGATGCCGGCGATGTTGTGGAGGGACCCGTTCGGGTTCGCACTCGGCACCACCCGGCCGTTGGCATCGCAGTAGCGAAACAGGACCTGGCCGCGCTGCTCGAGGCGTGAGAGCGTTGCGGGGTCGGCGAAGTAGCTGCCCTCGCCATGCGAGATCGGGATTCGGAGCACGTCGCGCTCATCGCATCGGTGGGTGAAGGGCAGATCGGTCCGTTCGACGAGCAGGTTCGTCCACTCGCAGCGAAACTCGAGCGAGGAGTTTCGGATCAACGCACCCGGTAGCAAACCCGCCTCACACAGCACCTGGAACCCGTTGCAGATCCCCCACACCAGGCCGCCGCGGTCGGCGAACTCTCCGATCAGCTCCATGACCGGCGCAAACCGCGCAATCGCGCCTGTGCGCAGGTAGTCGCCGTACGCGAAGCCGCCCGGCAGGATCACGCAGTCGCAACCCTTGAGGTCCGCATCCTTGTGCCAGAGATACGTGAGCTCAGCGCCGAGAACCTGGTCGACGACCCAGCCGCAATCGCGGTCGGACCACGTTCCGGGGAAAACGACTACACCAAACTTCATCGCATTGTCCAATCTCGAAGTCGACGCGGGGTCCCCGCGAAATCGCAGATTTCGTGGGGTGCGAAAACGACTACACCAAACTTCACCGCTTGCCGTCTCTAACTATGTCGAAACGGAAATCCTCTATGACATGGTTTGCGAGCAGCTGCCGGCACATCTCCTCGACTCGCGTGCGCGCCTCGTGCTCGGTGGCGCCGTCCAGCTTCAGCTCGATGTACTTGCCGACTCGAACGTCGGATACCTCACTGAAGCCAAGCGAGGCAAGACCGTGCTTCACCGTGACGCCTTGTGGATCGTTGACCACTGGCTTCGGGGTGACGATGACTATCGCGATCATGCCGGCGGCCTGCGTTTCCCGCGTTTTGACGTCAAACGTGCCACTGCGACAGGGAATTCGGGGCTCTTGACGCCAAACGTGCCCTGCCTCACCGCTCCACCCTCGACTTGGGCGGGAACAGCGGCTTGCCAACGATGCGCTGATAGGCGGTCAGATAGCGCAATCGTGTTTGCGCCACGACGTCTTCGGGCAGGCGCGGGGGATCCGACTCCTTGTCCCACCCCGACCGCGACAGCCAGTCGCGCACGAACTGCTTGTCGTAAGACTCGGGCGACGTGCCCGCCGCGTACGTGGCCGAGTCCCAGTAGCGCGAGCTGTCCGGCGTCAACGCCTCGTCGATGAGGATCAGGTCGTCGCCGACGAGGCCGAACTCGAACTTGGTGTCGGCGAGGATCAGGCCACGCCTCGCCGAGAACTCGGCGGCGTACTTGTAGAGTGCCAGGCTCGCCTCGCGCAGCTTGCCGGCAAGCTCCTCGCCGACGTCCTTGCTCATCTGATCGAAGGTGACGTTCTCGTCGTGGCCCGTTTCGGCCTTCGTCGCCGGGGAGAAGATCGGCGCCGCAAGCTGCTGGCTCTGGACCAGCCCGGGCGGCATCTTCTCGCCGGCCAGGCTCTGGGATTCCTGGTACTCCTTCCACGCGCTGCCCGCGAGATAGCCGCGCACGACGCATTCGTAGTCGATGCGCTTGGCCTTGCGGACGATCATGAAACGGCCCGCGAGCTTGTCTCGAAATTCCCTCAGCGACGTGGGCAGGTCCGGGACCATGCCGGAGACGAGGTGATTCGGCTGGAACGTGTCGGTCTGGGAGAACCAGAAGATCGACAGCTGGGTCAGGACCTTTCCGCGGTCGGGGATGCCGTTGGGCAGGACGTGGTCGAAGGCGGAGATGCGGTCGGTGGCGACCATCAGCAGCTGCTTGTCGTCGAGCTCGTACGTGTCCCGGACCTTGCCGCGCGAGAAGACCTTGAGCGGCAGAGTCGTTTCGTTGAGGGGCGGTCCAGCGATCACTTCACCGTTGCTCCAAGACCCAGCCTTTCATAAGCGAGGTCCGTGTGCTCGAGGCCGGCCCACGGATCGAAAACGGCCTCCAGCCTCGTGCCGATACGCTTCATCACCTCGGCATCGTTCTCCAGGATCGTCCGGAAACCGGCGCCGCCCGGCTCCATGGCCTGCATCGCCGCCCTCTGCACGATGAGGTAGGCGTCCTCGCGCGACATCCCACTGTCGACCAGCGCCAGCAACACCCGCTGCGAGAAGACGACGCCGCCTGCGAACTGGAGGTTGGCAAGCATGCGATCGGGACGCACCTCGAGACCTCGCAGCACCTTGTCCATCTCCAGCGCCATGTAGTCGACGGCGGCGCACGCGTCGGGAAAGATGATGCGCTCCGCCGAGGAGTGGCTGATGTCGCGCTCGTGCCACAGCGCGGTGTTCTCCAGCGCCGTCACGAGATGTCCGCGCACGACCCGTGCAAGCCCGCACACTCGCTCGGTCACCACCGGGTTTCGCTTGTGTGGCATGGCCGAGCTTCCTTTCTGCTCCTTGCCGAACGGCTCGAAAGCTTCCCCGACCTCGCTGCGCTGCAGGTGCCGGATCTCGGTGGCGATTCGCTCCAGCGTCCCGGCCGCGATGGCGAGCGCCGACATGAAACCGGAGTGACGGTCACGCGCGACGACCTGGGTCGACACCGGGTCGGCCTCCAGTCCCAGCTCCCTGCATACATGCTCCTCGACGCGCGGGTCGATCGTCGCGTGCGTGCCGACGGCGCCGCTCACGCGCCCGACCGCGGCCTCCTCGGTGGCCCGCTCCAGGCGCGCGATCGAGCGGTCGAGCTCGGCCACCCATCCCGCGACCTTGAAACCG
>DASZJK010000239.1:0-3575 GCA_035948155.1 Candidatus Dormiibacterota bacterium | reverse complement strand
CAGATGCTCTATCCACTGAGCTAGCGGGGCGACGCGGTCATTCGGGAGAATACCTGCAAGTTTGGGCGACAAAACTAACGGCGCGACAGGCGCACTGGCCGAGCTGAAGCAGATCCTGGCGGAGGTCACCGACCTCAACCGCGCCGCGGCCGTGCTCGAGTGGGACCAGGAGACCTACATGCCGCCCGCCGGCATCCAGACCCGGGCCGAGCAGCTTGCGACCCTGCTCAAGCTGGCCCATGTTCGGCTGGCGTCAAAAGAGGTGGGCAAGCTCCTCCACCAGCTGGAAGACGAGCTCAAGGACAAGCCCTTCGACTCCGACGAGGCCAGCCTGGTCAGGGTCACCCGCCGCGACTACGACGAGGCAGTCAAGATCCCCGCGGAGCTCGTCGCCGAGATCGCCCACGCCAGCACCGTTGCGCGACCGGCATGGGAGAAGGCAAGGCGCGAGGAGAAGTTCCAGATCTTCGCGCCGTACCTCGAAAGAAACGTCGAGCTCAACCGCCGGGTTGCCGACGCGCTCGGCTACGAGGACCGCGCTTACGACGCGCTCATCAACCGCACCGAGCCGGGCATGACGACCAGGCAGCTCGAGACCATCTTCGCGGAGCTCAAGCGCGCCATCGTCCCCCTCGTCGCCGACATCGCGCGACACGCCGACGCCATCGACGACAGGGTCCTGTATCGCGGTTTCGACCCCGACCTGCAGCTTTCCTACGCGCTCGAGGTCGCGAAGAGGCTGGGCTACGAGATCGACAAGGGACGCCAGGACGTTTCGACGCACCCGTTCTCGATCACGTTCGGCCCAGGCGACGCGCGCATCACGACCCGCGTGTCACGCGACTTCTTCAACGAGTGCCTCTTCGGCACGATCCACGAGACGGGGCACGCGCTGTACGACCTCGGGTTCGGCCAGAACCTCGACCGCACGCCGCTGTGGGGCGCCGCGTCGCCCGGCGTGCACGAGTCGCAATCCCGGATGTGGGAGAACCTCGTCGGCCGCAGCCTTCCGTTCTGGCACCACTTCTATCCAAGCCTCCAGGCGATGTTCCCCGAGCCGCTGAAGGGCGTCGACGCCGAAGGTTTCTGGCGCGCCGTCAACCGGTCGTATCCGTCGTTCATCCGCGTCGAGGCGGACGAGGTCACCTACAACATGCACATCCTCTTGCGCTTCGAGCTCGAGAACGAGCTGCTCGACGGGACGCTCAAGGTCGCCGACCTGCCCGAGGCGTGGAACGCGCGCTTCAAGTCGTACGTAGGCTTGAACGTTCCCAACGACCGTGAAGGCGTCCTGCAGGACATCCACTGGTCGTACGTGAGCTTCGGAATCTTCCCCGGCTACACCATCGGGAACCTGGTGTCGGCGCAGCTCATGGAGAAGATCCGCAAGGAGATCCCCGACCTCGACGCGCAGCTCGAGCGGGGCGATTTCGGCTCCTTGCTTGGCTGGCTGCGACGGAACGTGCACCGCCACGGGCGCAAGTTCACGCCCAACGAGCTGCTCGAGCGCGCGACCGGCAAACCGCTGACCGCGGCGCCGTGGATCGCCTACGTGCAGAACAAGTTCGGGGCGCTCTACGGCCTGCACGCCGGAGCGCACTAAGCCGCCGGGTAGTCCCCCGCTCGCGCAACCATGCCCGGCAGCTCTTTGCCCAGCTGCTGGCCGAGCCACAGTGAGGTCTGGATGAGCGCGTCGAGGTCGATGCCGACGTCCACGCCCATGCCGCGGAGCAGATAGACCAGGTCCTCGGTCGCGATGTTGCCCGTGGCCTTGGGCGCAAACGGGCAACCTCCGGCGCCGCCGACTGAAGCATCGAGCGAGACCACGCCCTCTTCCAGCGCCGCCAGCGCGTTTGCGTAGCCGGTGTTTCGGGTGTTGTGAAAGTGAGCGCCGACGACCGCGCCCAGCGACCTCGCGCCGCGCACCAGCTCTCGGACCTGCGCCGGCACCCCGACCCCTATCGTGTCGGCGAGGCATACCTCATCCGGCGGCACCGCCATCAGGTGCTCGACGATCTCGAGCACGCGCTGAGCCGGCACGGGTCCGTCGAACGGGCTCCCGAACGCCACGCTGATCGTCACGGTGATCGGCACCCGCTCGCTGCGCGCCCGCGCCACCAGCGCCAGCGCGGTCTTCAGACCCTCCTCGGTGGTCGCGTTCTGATTTCGGCGGCCGAACTCGTCGCCGGCCGAGAACGCGTAGTGCACCTCGTCGACGCCGGCGGACACCGCGCGCTCGTATCCCTTCTCGTTGAGCACCAGGCCGGCGTAGGACGTGCCTGCCTTGCGGTGCAGCGCAGCCATGACCTCTTCCGCACCGGCCATCTGCGGGACGAGCTGGGGATTGACGAAGCTCGCCGCCTCCATCCGCTTCACGCCGGCCGCCGCCAGTCGGTCGCACAGCTCGGCGCGGACCGCGGGCTCGAGCGTCCTGGCCTCGTTCTGCAGCCCGTCGCGGGGTCCGACGTCGCAGACGGTGAGCGTCACATAGATAAAGGTAGATAGAAGTCCTCCCCGTTTACGGGGAGGTGGCGCGAAGCGCCGGAGGGGCTAGGGCCTCCTCCCCGTTTACGGGGAGGTGGCGCGAAGCGCCGGAGGGGCTAGGGCAACAAGTCCGACATCGGCGCGGCACCGACGGCCTGGCCGAGCCGGCCCACGCCGAGAAGGTCTTCCATCGTCGCGAGCAGCGAGTAGTGCGTGTAACGCTTGCTGCTCGACCTGTGGGTGACGCCCCGCGCGACCACCAGCGTGAGCACCTGGTTGTCGGTGCTGCCGTCGTCCTCGTCCCAGGTGATGAACAGCACGCCGCCCGACTTCCACGCGTTGGACGCGGTGATCTGCCCGACCTCTTGCTGGAGCCAGCCGTCGCCGACCGACACCGCGCAGTTGTGCGTGTCGTGACACAGGTCGGGAGTGATCCAGACGAATTGCGGAGTCGAGCCGCTGAGGTCTGCGCTCAGGTCGGTCAGCGGCACGACGTTCGACGGGCATTGCCCACCGTAGTACGCGAACGGATTGTGTCCCGGGTCGTACGGCACTGGGCTGTCGATGCACCCGCGACCGGTCAGTCCTTCCATGTACGCGCGCCAGCTGACGTGCGCGTTGGTCAGCTGCGAGCCGATGTCCATCGGGGGCAGGACGTGGTAGCTGTCGTCCTGGATTCCCCACGTGCTTCCCGACGTCAGCGCGAGGTAATTCGGAACGCTCGGATGCGCCACCGCGTGGTAGTTCTGCGCGACGCCGTACTGCTGCGCCAGCGATGCGGTGAACGAGCCGGTGAGCGCCTCCGACGCCGAATGGTTCTCCATCACGATCACGAAGACGTGACGGGGCTGGGGAGCGGAGGTCGAAGGGGGCGCCTGCGTGCAGCCTGCGACGGCGAGGGCAAGCAGCGGGAGCGCGCCCCATCGCTTCATCGCCTCGGAGGTTACCGGGGCGGATTCTCAGCTTGTTATAAGCCTGACGATCGGTATCTTGCGATCGGTGATCTTGCGGTAGCCCGCGTACTGGTGCGAGTCCTCGACCACTCGCCGGTAGGCGGCCTCGTACTCCTCGCCTTTGAGGAGCTCGGCCCT
>DASZJK010000238.1:0-2521 GCA_035948155.1 Candidatus Dormiibacterota bacterium | reverse complement strand
CGAGGGGCGCCGGATCCGGGTCAAAACCGCCATGTCCGGGCACGAGACCGAGGTCATCGACGCGCTGGTCGACGACCTGCTGCGGAGCAGCCGGCCAGGCGACGAGGCGCGCACGCTTTCCACGGAGACGCCTGTGGTCGTAGGGGCCGACGAGCTCATCAGCGGCTGCCTCGGCCGCCAGGGCCTGCCGGCTGATGCCGAGACCATCTCGCGGGTCCGGCGCGCGATGGCCATACCGATCCATGACCGGTTCCAGCCTCTGCCGGGGGCGAAGGCGCTACTTCAGACGATTCGCGACCTCGGCATGCGCAGCGTTATCACCAGCAACACGTACTGGCGGGATGCCGAGAGCTACTGGGACGACTTCCGTGCTCTCGGCATGGCCGGCCTCATCGACGGAATCATCACGTCGGTCGACGCCGGTCACCTGAAGCCGCACCCAGCGCTTTTCGAGATGGCGATGCGCTGGGCGCGCGTCGAGGCGGCTGACTGCGTCGTCATCGGCAACCGCGAGGAAAACGATGTCGCGCCGGCGCTGGCGCTCGGAATGCAGGCGATCCTCGTCTACCCGGACGATCCCAGACCGTCGCACAGCCGGGCCCAACGGGTTGCGCCGGACCTTCGGGCTTGCGCCGCGGCGCTCCGAGATATGCTCCAAAACGGATGAAGAACGAGGTGCTGCGCGAGGTCGAACGCGTCGTCCTGCAGATGGACGTCAACGGAGAACGGCGCGAGCTGCTCGTCCCGGTCCACAAGACCCTGCTCGAGGTTCTTCGCGAGGACATGCAGCTCACGGGCACCAAGCACGGCTGCGAGCTCGGCGAGTGCGGCACATGCACGGTGCTGGTCGACGGCAAGCCGCACCTGAGCTGCCTCGTGCTGCCGATCCAGGTGCAGGGTCGATCCATCACGACCATCGAGGGAATGGCCGATGGATCGCAGCTGCACCCGCTGCAGACTGCCTTTGTGGAGCTCGGAGCCGCGCAATGCGGCTACTGCTCGCCAGGAATACTGCTCTCGGCGCGGTCTTTGCTCGCGGAGAATCCCAGGCCCACGCGCGAGGAGATCCGCGAGGCGCTCGCGGGCAATCTCTGCCGCTGCACGGGTTACGTGAAGATCCTCGAAGCCGTCGAACTGGCCGCGGAGAGGATGTGATGAGGGTCGTCGGAAGGCCGCTGCCGAAGGTGGACGCGGCGACGAAGGTCACGGGCCGCGCCGTCTACGCGGATGACATGCTGCCTGCGCGCACGCTGCACTGCAAGATCCTGCGCAGCCCTCACCCGCACGCCCGCATCGTCTCGATCGACACGTCGGCCGCCCGGCGAATTCCCGGCGTCCTCGCGGTGATCACCGGCTCCGACCTGCCCGTCAAGTTCGGAATCCTGCCTGTGACCCAGGACGAGCGCGCGCTCGAGCACGAGAAGGTGCGCTACGTCGGCGACCCGATCGCTGCGGTCGCCGCCACGGACGAAGAGATCGCGGCCGCGGCCTGTGACGCGATCCAGGTCGAGTACGAGGTCCTGGAGCCGGTGATGTCGATCGACGCCGCGCTGGCGACGCCGAAGGACGAGCGCATCCAGGAGTACGGCGGGCCGAACAACGTCCACAAGCTCGTCGCGCTGGAGTTCGGTGACGTGGAGGGCGGATTCAAACGCGCCCAGCACGTCCGCGAGGACGTCTTCTTCTACCAGGGCAACACGCATCTGCCTATGGAGCAGCACAGTGCCGTTGCGACATATAGCGACGGCAGGGTCACGCTCTGGTCTTCGACCCAGGTCGTGCACTATGTGCACCGCGCGCTGTCGAAGGTCCTCGAGCTGCCGATGCACCGAATCCGCGTCATCGGCGCCGCTCACGGTGGCGGGTTCGGCGGCAAGACCGACCCGTTCGCGCACGAGATCATTGTGTCCAAGCTCGCGATGCTCACCGGCCGGCCGGTCAAATGCACACTGACCCGTGAGGAGGTCTTCTACGCCCATCGCGGCCGCCACCCGGTGCTGATGTGGGTGCGCACCGGAGTTGACGGTGAGGGCCGCATCACAGCGATGCACTTCCGCACCGCGCTCGACGGCGGAGCCTACGGCTCGTACGGGGTCGCCTCTACCTTTTATACGGGTGCCCTCCAGACGGTCACCTACGACATTCCGGCCTATCGATTCGAGGGATGCCGGGTCTTCACCAACAAGCCTCCTTGCGGACCGAAGCGCGGCCACGGCACTCCGCAGCCGCGATTCGGCCTGGAGCTGCACCTCGAGAAGATCGCGAACGACCTCGGCGTCGATCCGGTCGAGCTGAAGCGACGCAACTTCGTCAAGCCGAACACGCGCGCGGTCAACTGGCTGCGAATCACTTCGTGCGGGCTGGAGGAGTGCACGCAGCGGGTACTCGACGCCTCCGGATTCAGAAAGCGCGAGCGGCGAGGCGGCCACGGCATGGGTTTCGCCATCTCGAGCTACCTCTCCGGCGCCGGCACCGCGATCTACTGGAACGACATGCCGCATTCCGAGGTGCAGATCAAGGT
>DASZJK010000237.1:0-5743 GCA_035948155.1 Candidatus Dormiibacterota bacterium | reverse complement strand
GCGTGCGGCATCGTGCCTGAGGCGCCCTGGAGCCCCGCGAGCTGCGCGCCAAGCGGCGTCGCGCACCCGGCGCAGCCGCCGACGACCGCCGAGTATTCCATCGTCGGGCCGATGAGCGGATGGACGTGCCGCGCGCCGAAGCTGATGACGCGCTTGCCGTTTGCCGCTTCGACGATCTCACGCGCCGCCGTCGCCCAGCCCGAGCAGCTCGAGAGCATCCCGAGGAGCGCGGTCTCGTACACGCCGAATCGCGAGTAAGGCGCGCGGACGCGCAGCACCGTCTCCTTCGTGCTCATCGGCTCGCCTTCGCCGATGGCGTAGGCCTCGTCGCCTTCGGTGAGGATCTCACTCAGCAGCCGCACTGCTTCCGCCACGCCGCAGAGCACGCCTGCCTTGCTCGCGAAGAAGTCCATCGCCACCACGGCGTCGACCCTCGCCCCGGCGAGCGTTTTCTGCGCGCGCTGGAAATAGACATCGGAGGCGGCGTGGCCGTAGTAGGCGACGAGATCGGCCGCGGGACTCTCCGCGGTGACTTGCTTGGTCCCCACGAAATCAGAGGCTGCGCCTGCGATTTCGCGGGGACCCCTGATTTTCACAGCGCCATGAACTTAGCAGCACCGGTAACATCCGGTGCCGATATGGGCAGCCCGTCGAACCAGCAGGTCCTCGAGGCGTTGAGCCGGATCAAAGACCCCGACCTCGGCCGAGACGTGGTCAGCCTCGGCATGATCAAGGAGCTCGAGGTCAGCCCACAGGGCAAGGTGAGCTTCACCTTCGAGCTGACCACGCCCGCATGCCCCGTGCGCGACCGCTTCAAAACGCAGGCCGAAGACGCCGTCGGCGAGATCCCCGGTGTGAGCGGCGTCGAGGTGCGGATGACCGCCAACGTGCGCCCTGCGTTCATGCGCCCGAAGCCGTCCGAGATCCTGCCGGGCGTGAAGCAGACGATCGCGATCGCGTCCGGGAAAGGCGGCGTGGGCAAATCCACGGTCGCCGTCAACCTGGCGGCCGCCCTCCGCAAGAGCGGAGCCAGCGTCGGCCTCCTCGACGCCGACATCCTCGGCCCCTCGGTGCCGGTGATGACCGGCTCACTCGTCCAGCCGGAGCAGTCCAACGGCCGCCTGCAGCCCATCGAGGTGCACGGTTTGAAGGTGATGTCGTTCGGACACGTTCGGCCTCCGGGAGAGGTCACCGTCTTTCGCGGACCGATGGTCGGCAAGATGATCGAGGAGCTGATGCGCCTCACCGATTGGGGCGTGCTCGACTACCTGGTCATCGACCTGCCGCCCGGGACCGGCGACGCATCCCTGACGCTCGGCCAGGTGATTCCTCTCACCGGCGTAGCGATCGTGTGCACGCCGCAGGACGTCGCGACGAACATCGCTGTCAACGCGCTGCAGATGTTCCGCAAGCTCAATGTCACGCCCCTCGGCCTCATCGAGAACATGAGCTGGTACGTCTGCCCCGAGTGCGGGCACCGCCACGAGATCTTCAGCCACGGCGGCGCCGAGGCAGCCGCGAAGCGTCTCGGCGTTCCATTCCTCGGCGCGATCCCCCTCGAGGAAGGGATCCGCGAAGACGCCGACAACGGAATACCGGTCGTCATCTCGCGGCCTGAGTCAGCGGGAGCGAAGGCATTCCAGGCGATCGCGTCACAGGTCGCCGCGCGTACCTCGATCCAGTCGTTCCGTCAGCTTCCAGTGCTCAACGTGCACTAGGACAAACGGCTGCGAGACCCTGATCCGTTTCCCACCAACGTCGACGTCGACCGAGAGCGTCAGGTCATGGAGATCACGTGGGAGGACGGCACGAAGTCGACGTACACAGGCGAGCAGCTGCGATGGGCATGCCCTTGCGCGGAGTGTCGCGGTGAGGCCGGGATGCCGGGCCGGCTCTCGCGCGTGAAGACGCTGAGTGATTCGGAGCTGCGAGTCAGCGACGTGAAGCTCGTCGGTCAGTACGCGTTGCAGATCGGATTCGAAAGCGGCCACGCCCACGGCATCTACACGTTTTCCCTGCTCAAGTCCTTGGTGCAATAATTCCGGCGGTTCGTTGTCGATCTCCACGCCGATCCCACAAATCGAGCCATCGCTTCCCGCGGCTCCGCCTCTGAAGCGGCCTTCGCGCCGGCGCAGGACCTTCGGCCGCCGCGGTTGGCTCGCCCTCGGAATGGTGGTGCTCGTGCTGCTGTTGAGCGCCGGCGCGTACCTCGCCTACGAGAACACTCTTCCCACGACCCTCACGACCAACATCAAGAGCGGTCAGAAGGACGTTCCCACGGACGGTGCGTTCATCCTCAACTACTCGCGCTCGATTTCCATCGACGCGATTCGCGCGGCGTTCACCGTCACGCCTGCGACAGACGGAAGCATCACGTCCGTGTCCGGCCAGCAGCAGTACGCATGGACGCCGGCCAAGCCTCTGCAGGAGCTCGCGACCTACACGATCACGCTGAAGCCGACCCTCGACACCGCCCATCACCACGTCAATGGCGGCCAGTGGACATTCACCACGCTGATCATTCCGCGCGTGCTCAGCATCACCACCAGTGACGGCAGCGCGCTCAAGGACGGGATGGAGATCGACCCCGGCACCGCGATGAAGCTGACGTTCAACGACGCGATGGAGCCGGTGACGATCAAGGTGACGGTCGGCGGACAGATCGCGAGCCTGAAGTGGGCCGTTGACGACAAGAGCGCAACGTTCCCGACGGCGGGCCTGCCGTCCGGACCACTGGTGGTGCAGATGGCGCCGGGCGGGCGTGACCAGACCGGGCACCTGGTCGCTGCGGCATTCGCACTCAAGACCGGCGTCTACTGGCATGACCACGAGCACACGATCGGGCTGAGCTACCCGGCACTCATCCAGATCCCGAACGATGAGAACGCGCGCGACCAGAACGGCCTGCAGGCGGCGGACATCGTCTTCGAGTATCTGGCGGAGGGCGGCATCACGCGCCTCACCGCCATCTACGAGAAGGTGCCGGACCTCGTCGGCCCGATGCGCTCCGCCCGCTTCATCTCCCTCAAGCTGGGCCGTCACTACAAAGGTCTGCTGTTCCAGTCGGGCGAGTCCGCGGCGACGCAGGCCCGAGCTTCAAGCGACCCGACGCCGCAGTTTTTCGACACGATCGGCTACCAGTACCGCACCTACGCAAACGGCCGATACGCGCCCGACAACCTGATGATCAACGGCGATCGCGTGCAGGCCGCGGAGGGCCTCTACGGGATCGCGCCTTACACGATTCCGAAGGCGCGGCCCAACATCAGCGGCGGCGCGGCGGTCAACTCCTTCAACGTCGACGAGCACTACTCGACGTACACCTACGACGGGGGGACCGGCACCTATACCAAGACCGAGGAAGGCCATCCGTACCAGGACGTGAGCCTTCATCAGCCGCTGCGCATCGAGATGCTCATCACCCTGCACACGCGCGAGCAGCTTCTCGATGTCGGCGACGGGCACGGCGCGCACATCCACGATTTCGACCTCGACACCAATGGGCGCATCGACGTCTACTACAAGGGCCTGCACTACACCGGCAGCTGGGCATCGACCGACAGCCACGGGCCGCTGACGTTCACGCTCGACGGCGGCCAGGCGCTGACCCTGCCGCCGGGTCTTGTCTGGATCGACGTAACACAGTAGGTCCAGTGCGGCGCAACATCACCGTCGCCGCCGCAATCGGACTCCTGGGCCAGCAAGTTGCCTGCGGCGGCAGCTCACCATCCGCCGGCGCGCCGCCGGTCTGCGTGGCGTTGCATGTCGCGTCGCAAGACGTGACGCTGGCCAATGAGGACCTGCAGACTCCCGGTTTCGCGTTGACGACGGGCACTCAGCCGGTGGGCCTGGCGCTCGATCGAGACGGGTCGTCGGTGTGGATCCTTGGCACCGGCTCGAATCGGGTCTTGCATGTGAGGCCGGACGGATCGGCAACCACGTATCAGCTCCCGGCGAGCGGTTTGGGGTTGAACCTGTCGCAGTCGCAGGACGGCACGGTATGGATTCCGGAGCAGTACAGCGACGCGGTGGTGGCGCTCGCGCCGGACGGCTCAGCGCGCGAGTGCCGTCTTCCACGCAAGGGCTCAGAGCCGGTTGCAACGTCCGCGGCGTCAGATGGATCGGTGTGGGTCAGCGAGGCGCACGGTGCCGCCATCGCACGATTTGCCGGCCTGCACTTCGTCGAATACCCGATCGGGGTAGCGGGCGCCGAGGTGCTGGCATCTACGGACGGTGGCGCGTGGTTCACGGTAAATGGCGCGCCCATCCTCGGCCACATCACCGCTTCGGGCGATGTCCAGCGCATCCCCATCGGGGGCTCGGGGACAACGCTCGGACTTCTTGCCGCCCCCGATGGCGCAATCTGGGTCGCCGACTTCGGCGGCGATCGCATCGCGCGAGTCACATCGGACGGAAAGCTCACCGAGTGGAAGACGATGGCCGGCGCCAAGCCCCAGAGCCTGGCCGTCGGACCCGCCGGCACGATCTGGGTCACCGAGAGCGGAACGAACCACCTCGCGGTCGTGCGTGGAGCTCAGCTCGACGAGGTCTACCGGACCGGCGACTGGCCCGACCACATGGTGATCACGGCCGATGGCTGGGCGTGGTTCACCGAGTACTACCAGGACCGCGTCGGACGGGTTCGACTGGCCGCGTAGCTATTTCCGATCGAGCTCCCACACGTGCCATGCGCGCGGCTTGATCCACGCGCTGACGCGCTTTGCGTTGCGGTTCCAGTAGGGCTTGCCGTTGTAGCGCATGGCCAGGCGGTCGATGTCGACGAGTTCAGGATCGTCGCGAAACGAGACCACGTCGCCCGTGAAGCTGACGTGCCGGTACCAGTCTTCGTCGAAGACGGTCAGGCTGACCCTTGGGTTGGCGCGCATCCAGCCGAGCCGACTTCTTTCGCGGGCCATGTTGACCAGGACCTGCTCGCCATCCCAGTCGTACCAGGTCACGACGGTCATCGGATATCCGTCGGGGCGGATGCTGGCGATGACGGCGGCGTTGGGCCGGCGCAGAAATTCGTCGACCCCAGGCGGCGCTGTCACCGCAGGGCGTGGAGCAAAGCTGCCGCCGAGTCGACGAACCCGTCGATGGTCGGTCGCGCCAATCGCATGACGACATGCTGCGCGCCCGCCTCGACGTAGCCACCGATCCACTCGGTCGCGGAGTCGATGGTGCCCGCGTGGCTCGCCTGCATCCGCGCCATTACCTCGCCGGGCACACCGTAGTAGGCGCGGATGTAAGCGTCGAACTGCTGGGTGGCGGTCGGCGTGTCTTCAGCGATCGCGAGGGTCAGGTACACACCGGCGGTCACGTCGGATGGATTGCGGCCGGCTCTTGCCGCGGCCTCCCGCACGACGCTCAATCCCGACGCGTAGTCGTCGGGCGTTGGGCTGAAAGGCAGCCATCCGTCGAACCGCGTCCCGGCCTCGCGAAGCATGCGTGGGCCCTGCGCCCCGAGCCACACCGCCGGACCGCCCGGCGTGAACGGGGGCGGTAGCAGCTTGATGTCCGGGTCCTCGTCCCGCCATAGCGCGCGGCACCTGTCGATGGCGTGAAGCATCGCGGTCACGCGACGGTCGGCGGACATGTCGACGGCGGCGAGCTCCTGTTGCGTTCCAGGAACGTCCGCACCCGGACCGACGCCCGCGATCAGCCTTCCCTGCGAGACGCGGTCGAGCGTGACAAGCACGTGAGCGAGCTGAACTGGGCGGCGCAGCAGCGGAAGCATGACCGC
>DASZJK010000236.1:0-5526 GCA_035948155.1 Candidatus Dormiibacterota bacterium | reverse complement strand
TGCAGCCCATCGTCGGTCTCCTCGGTGCGGTAGCGAAGCACCATTCCGTCCACGGTCAGCTCGTCGGCGATCGCGAGCACCGTCGCGCGCACTCGCGCATCCTCGGGCGGCAGGAAGCGCACCAGCGGGATCAGCAGCACTGACGCGTCGAGCGCTTTGGCGCCGTAGTGCTGGACGAACACGCCACGCTCGTCGACTCCGCGCGCGAGGATGTCGGCCTTGATCTCATCCGCGGTCGCCTGCCAGGTCCGGGCAAGCACCATGTCGCCGTGCATCTCGGCCAGGCGCGCGCCGCGGTCCAGCGCCACCCAGCACATCAGCTTCGACGACGTGAAGTGGCGCGGCTCGCCGCGCACCTCCCAGATCCCGCGGTCGGGCAACTTCCAGTTCTCGATCGCGCACTCCACCGCTCGCTTGAGGATCGGCCACACGACCTCGGGCAGGTAGTCGCGCGATTTGGTGTGCAGATAAACGGAATCGAGGACTGCGCCCCACACGTCGTGCTGCTGCTGCGCGTAGGCGGCGTTGCCAACCCGCACGGGCTGCGAACCCTCGTATCCGCTGAGGTGGTCAATCGTCTTCTCGGTCAGCTCGTGCTCGCCACCGATGCCGTACATGATCTGGAGCTCCTTCTTGCTGGCGGCGACGTCGGCGATGAAGTAGAAGAAGTCGTTGGCCTCACGGGCGAAGGCGAGCGTGTACAGGCCCCACAGCATGAAGGTCCCGTCGCGGATCCACGTGTACCTGTAGTCCCAGTTGCGCTCGCCGCCGATGGTCTCCGGCAGCGACGTCGTCGGCGCCGCGAGCAGCGCGCCGGTCGGGCTGTACGTCAGACCCTTCAGCGTCAGGGCGCTGCGCTGCAGGTAGCCCTGCCACGGGTGCTCGGGAAACTCGCCGCGGTTGATCCACTCGCGCCAGAACTCGGCGGTGCGCTCGACGCGCACGAAGGCCTCCTCGACGTTCGCCGGCGCGGGGTGCTCCGCCCAGTACTCCTTGCCGGTGGAGTGGCGCGACCGCGGCCAGACCATCGCGACATACGCCCGCTCGCCCTGGCGCAGCACCTTGGTTGCGTGCGCGCCCGGACCCTCGAAGCCGACCCGAAGGTCGGCGACCAGGCGGATCGGGACCTCGTCCGCTCCGCCGCTCGCGATCGCCTCGTAGTACCCGGTCCCGGCGTACTCCCACTTCGCGGCCGTCTGGCCGTAGTCGAAGACCGGCTGGCAGTCGACGCTCAGCTCGACGCTTCCCACCACACAGCGCGCCGTGCGCAGCAGGATGTGCTCGGCCTCGTAATCCGAGGGCGGACGGCGATAGGTGCCGGAGCGACGCTGGCTGTGATACCAGGGCCCGATGCACATCGCGTCGCGCACGATCAGCCAGCCCGTGCGCGTGCGCCAGGTCGTCTCCAGGACCAGCGTCCCAGGCAGGTAGCGGCGGCCGGCCGGGACCTGCACGCCCGTCGGCCCGAAGCGGAAGCTGCCCGCCGCGCGGTCGAGCATGGCGGCGAAGACGCTTGGGCTGTCCGGGCGTGGGATGCACATCCACTCGACCCTGCCGCTCGGCGCGATCAGGCAGTTGACCTCGCAGTCAGACAGGAACGCGTAGTCCGCGATCGGGGGGAATGGGCTCGCGACGCGCGGCTGTGCGCCCTGCGGCCCGATGTCGGAGACGGCGTGGTAGCCATCTCCGTTGACCGCGGGTGATATGGAGTGGACGAGATCGGACTGGCGTGCTTTCCTGGCCATCCCCACCTATACCTCCCGTGAGGATATTCCGGTGAGCCCGGTTCGGATGCGGTGAAAGACCTCGTCCGGCGTCCCGACGCCGTCGATCTCGTGGATCGGAACGCCTTGCTTTCGATAATGTTCGAGCACTGCCTCTGTGAGCTTGTGATACTCACGCATCCGCTCCTCGATCGACTCGCGGTTGTCGTCCGTCCGACCCTCGACCTGAGCCCGAAGGAGCAGCCGGCCGACCAGGACCCCTTCGGGCACCGTCAGGGCCACGATGAAGTCGACCTTGTGCCCCTCGTCGGCCAGCATGGAGTCGAGGGCTCGGGCCTGGGCGACAGTACGCGGAAAGCCGTCCAGCAGCGCGCCGCGGCCGGCCTCGGCCTCGGGGAGGCGCTTGCGAACGGTGTCGACGATGAGGCGGTCGGGGACGAGGTCGCCGGCGGCCATGATCCGCTCGACCTCCTTGCCCAGCGGCGTGCCCTTCGCGACCTCCGAGCGGAGGATGTCGCCCGTCGAGAGGTGGTTGAGATGCAGGTCGTTCTCGAGCCGCATCGCCTGCGTGCCCTTTCCGCTTCCGGGCGGGCCGAAGATGATCCCGATCATGCGGGCAGACGTATCTTGCGCCGCCGGCGCCACCACGTCTTGGCGTGCTCCGCGAGCAGGTCCTTGATGGCCGGATCGGGCCCCGCCGGCTCGCCCTCCTCGCTGAGCGCAAGCCAGCGTCGCGTGATCTCGACGTAGAGATCGGCCTCGGTCCATCCCGACAATTCCTCGAGCACTTTGTGGCGCCGGATCGCCTCGGCGATCGGGTGGTAGACGTGGTCGTACCAGCTCGCCGCCGCTTCCTGCACCGACACTTCGCGGCCCAACTCGAGGGACATGAAGTAGCGGTGCCCCTGGATGTGCTGGATGATCTCGTCGTAGCGGCCCAGCCTGCTGCACTCCAGCCTGGCCTGGGGCCGGGTGCGGTGTAGCTGCGTCGCGTCGAGGAAGGCCGCGTACTCGGCGGCCTTCAGCAACGCTTCCGTGTCGACGTCCGGCGGCAACGGCGCGCGGGTCCTGACGTTGATCACGCGCGCGTTGAGCGTCGGGCGGCCAAGGTTGCGCGCCACCGAGACGCGGTGATGGCCGTCGATCACGTAGTAGTTGTCGTCGACCTTGTAGACGTCGATTGGCGGCAGCTCGTCGCCCTCGACCATGGCCTGGTAGATGCGCGTCCACCGCTCGCGCATGCGGCGGTTAATAGGAAGGAAACCCGGGTCGAAATCGCCGGACTTGAAGTCGGGCGCAGCGGAGCCGACGATGCGATCGACGGGAATCTCCTGCACCCCGCCGAATGACCGGCCCTCGAACCCGGCTGCGCGCAGCAAGGGGTCGATCGAGCGCAGCCGCTGGGCACGGCCCGTCAGGATCGCACGCAGGCTGCGCCGAAACGCGCGCGCGCGCGCGGAATCGAAATCCTGGATGGCGCGAATGCGCTCAATCCCGCTCACAGCGACCCGACGTCAGATGGTCTTTCTAAAGAAGCGCTTTCTCGGATTCGGCGTCGAAGAAGTGCATCCCGCGCGTATCGAGGCCGAGCTTCACCCGGTCCCCTGGCGCCACGCTCATGCGCGGGTCGACCCGGGCCGTGATCTGGTCGCCCCCCACCTGCCCGTATAGGAACTGGTCGGAGCCGAGCCGCTCGACCACGTCGACTTTCATGTCGAGGGTCGGCGAGCCGTCGGCTGTGCGGTCGGTGACCGCCTCCGGCCTGAATCCGATCGTGCCCTTCTCCGCACCCACCGCCTTGGGGAGCTTCACCTCGAACCCGGACGCTTTGGCCGAGCCGTTGGTCACGGTGGCCGGCACGAAGTTCATGGTCGGCGTCCCGATGAAGCCGGCGACGAAGAGGTTTGCCGGGTGGTCGTAGATGTCGCCCGGGGTGCCCACCTGCTGCAGGATGCCGGCGTTCATGATCGCGATCCGGTCACCCATGGTCATGGCCTCGACCTGGTCGTGCGTGACGTAGATGAACGTGGTCTGCAGGTCGCGGTGGAGCTTCTGCAGCTCGACGCGGGTCTGGCCGCGAAGCTTCGCGTCCAGGTTGGACAGGGGCTCGTCGAGCAAGAACACCTTCGGGCTTCGCACGATCGCCCGGCCGAGGGCGACGCGCTGGCGCTGGCCGCCGGACAGGGCGCGCGGCTTGCGCTTCAAGAAGTTGTCGAGTCCAAGGATGCGCGACGCGTTGCGAACCCGCTTGTCGATCTCCTGCTTCTTCATGCGCTGCATCTGCAGCGGGAACGCCATGTTGTCGTACACGGACATGTGCGGATACAGCGCGTAGGACTGGAACACCATCGCGATGTCGCGGTCCTTGGCCGCGACGTTGTTGACGACCCGGTCGCCGATCAGGATGCGGCCTTCGCTGATCTGCTCCAGGCCGGCGAGCATGCGCAGCGCCGTTGACTTGCCGCAGCCGGACGGACCGACAAGAACCATGAATTCCTTGTCCTGGATCTCGACGTTGAAGTCCTTGACGACCGTGATGTCCGCCGTGTAGCGCTTGACTACGTGGTCGTAAGTTACTGAAGCCATCTCTTTCCTATCCCTCTAAACCCGGTAGCCATTCGCGCCCCTCCAATCTAACAATTCTATTTACCTACGCTTAATCTGCAAATCCGGCCCCGTGGACGCTCGACGTCGACTTGCGGACGACGAGCGTCGTCTTCAGCGGTTGCGGCGAGTCGACCGACTCGCCGTTCATGCGCTGGATCAGGATTCGGGCTGCGAGCTTTCCCTTCTCGACGATGGGCTGACGCACCGTCGTGAGCGGTGGGCTGGTCCACGCCGCAGCGGGAATGTCGTCGAAACCCACGACGGAAAGGTCCTCGGGCACCCGCCGCCCGGCTGACTCTGCTGCGCCCAACACGCCGATGGCGGCCATGTCGCTCATGGCGAGAACGCCCGTGGGGCCGCGCCGCCCCATGGAGAGCGACTCGAACGCGCGCCCTCCAGCGGCGACCGAGATGCCGGCGACGACGGTGGTCGGCTCCGGGGCGCCGGCCGCGTCGATTGCCTTCCGGTAGCCCGAGAGACGGCGTGTGACGGATGGGCTGGGGTCCTTCTGGGCGCGGACGGGTGGCAGGACCAGGATCGCGATCCGGCGGTGCCCGAGCTGCAGCAGATGCATCGCCGCCGACTCGGCGCCGGCCTCATCGTCGATGTTCACCGCCGGATGGTCCGCGGACCCTTCGGAGTCGACCAGCACGTTGGGGATGCCGATTCGCTCCAGCAGGCGCACGGCGCTGTCGTCAGGGCTGAGACCCAGGCTGATGAACCCGTCGACGGATGCCATCCGGATGGCCTGCTCCAAAGATCCGTCCAGGGGCGGAACCAGCAGCAGGGTGAGGTCGTGCTCGTCGCACTGGGCGCCAAGGCCCTGGATCAGCTCGCTCACGAACGGGTTGCCGAACACGGTCGCCAGGCGCTGGGGGACCAGAAGGCCGATTGTCCCGCTCCGCTTGGTGGAGAGGGCGCGGGCGGCAGGGTGCGGTGTGTAACCAAGGTCCTGCGCCACACCGAGCACACGCTCGAGCGTTGCTTGCCCCAGCCGATCCGGGTTGTTGAATGCGAAGGAGACGGCCGTCTTCGAGACGCCGGCGGCCGACGCCACGTCAGCGATGGTGACCCGGGACACCCAACCATGCTCCAGGCACTCCGGCGATCCTCCCCTGAATCGCACCTTAAACCGTTTTACTAAAGCGGTTTATGCGGGGATGCTATCCGCTCCCGGCCGGGCTGTCAAGCTCCG
>DASZJK010000235.1:0-3367 GCA_035948155.1 Candidatus Dormiibacterota bacterium | reverse complement strand
AGGCCCTGAGCGGGGTCGCGGTCGTCGAAGCTCTCGGCAAGGCCGCGGAGCTCGTTCAGGTTTTCGATCCGCGCCTCGCCCTGCGGCGTGCCGTCGAGGTAATGCCGGCGCAGGTCCATGACCTCAACGATCTGGTCGATGAGCTCGCTCGGCCGTAGGACGCCCATGGTGGCGCGCACCGACTCGACCTGCGCGCGAAAACCGAGCAGCGGAGCGACGGCGGTCTTCGGCACTCCGGGCACGTGACCCGGGTCTTGGAGGATCTCCATAATGTCCGACTTGTCTGAAATTGCGCCCTGCGCGCGCCCGGCGGTGTCGCGGGCAAAGGAGTTGATGGCCTCGATCGTCACGTTTCCGATCTTGCGCGACGGCACCGACACGATGCGCGCGAAGCTCAGGGCGTCCTGAGGGTTGAAAGCGAAGCGCAGGTAGGCAACGAGGTCTTTCACCTCGCGCCTCTCCCAGAACCGGATCCCGCCGACCAATCGGTAGGGGATGCGCCGCCGCGCGAGCACGTCCTCGAACGCGCGGGACTGAGCGTTGGTCCGGTAGAGCACCGCGAAATCGGAGTAGCCGCGGCTCTCGGTCTTGCGCAGGCGCTCGATCTCGTCGGCCACGAACTCCGCCTCTTCGACCTCGTTGTAGGCCTGGGTCGCGATGACCTTCTCGCCCCCCGCGCGCTGCGTCCACAGCCGCTTCTCCGCGCGCTCGGGGTTGCTGCGAATGACGCTGTAGGCGACGTCGAGGATGGCCTGGCTCGAGCGGTAGTTCTGCTCGAGGTGCACCACGTGGGCGTCGGGATAGTCCTTGCGGAAATCGAGGATGTTGCGGATGTCCGCGCCGCGGAAACGGTAGATCGACTGGTCGTCGTCGCCGACGACCGCGACGTTGCGGTGCTCCGCCGCGAGCAGGTTGACGAGCGTGTACTGCGCGCGGTTTGTGTCCTGGTACTCGTCGACGAGCACGTGACGGAAGCGATCGCGCCACTTCGCAAGCGCTTCTTCATCGGTGCTGTACAGCTCGACCAACTTCATGATCAGGTCGTCGAAGTCGAGGCCGCCAGAGCGCCGCAGCACCTCCTGGTAGGCGTCGTAGACGCGCCGAAGGATCTCGTCGCTGTAGCTCCGGTTCGGGATGTCCTCGGGCCGCTTCAGCTCGCTCTTGGCCTGGGAGATCGCCTGGCTGAGGGCGGGGATCGGGTAGCGCTTGGGGTCGAGCCGCAGCTCATCCAGGACGCGCTTGAGCGCCGCACGCGTGTCGTCCTCGTCGAAGATGACAAAGCTCGACGTGATGCCCAGGCGCTGCGCCTCACGGCGCAGGATGCGCACCGCGGTCCAGTGGAAGGTGCCGACCCACATCTTCTGCGCTTGCTCGCCGACCAGCGTCTCGACCCGCGAGCGCATCTCCCGGGCTGCCTTGTTGGTGAACGTCACCGCGAGCAGGCGGTCCGGCCAGACCCGCCGAGAGGCGATCAGGTAGGCGATCCGCGCGGTCAGAACACGGGTCTTTCCGCTGCCTGCCCCCGCGAAGATCAGGAGGGGACCGTCGCCATGCGTGACGGCTTCTTGCTGAGGCGGATTGAGGTTGGCGAGCAGGGCGTCGATGCTCGCCTGCTGGGACTCGGAAACCACGGGAAAACGAGTTTAACGGTGGCTGGAAATGCCCCATTGGAACGTTATGCTCCCCGGTGGCTTTGGCTCACGAGATCGATCTAGGCATGCGCGATCGGCTGCTTTACGAGCTGGCCCGGGACCTCAGCTCATCGCTCGACCTCGACGTCGTGCTCGAGAAGGTGATGGACCGCGTGATCACCCTCATGAAGGCAGCGCGGGGGTTCATTGTGCTGGTCGACCCGGTCGACGGCTCCCTGTCGGTGCAGATGGCGCGTGGCGAGGCCGATCCCGAAAAAGCGCGCCAGTTCCTCGGCTCGAAAACAGTCATCGAGCAGGTCGTGAAGACGGGCCAGGCGGTCGTCTCGACCGACGCCAGCCTGGACGACCGGTTCAAGGGCCAGCAGTCGGTGATACTCCAGAACCTGCGCTCGATCATCGCCGTGCCGCTGGTCACCAAGGGCAAGGTGATCGGCGCCGTCTACGTCGACAACCCCTTCCGCGCCTCGATCTTCGAGGAGACGGACAAGGAGTTTCTGCAGGCCATCTCCGACCTGGCCGCGATCGCCATCGACAACGCCCGCCAGTACGAGCGCTCGGAGTTCTTGCGCCAGGTGTTCGAGGCGCACGTCAACAAGCAGGTCACCGACTACGTGCTGACTCGCTCCGGCAAGACACTTCGCTTTCTGCCAGGCGAGCGGCGCGAGGTCACGATGCTGAACTCGGACATCGCTGGCTTCTCCAGCCTGTCCCAGAGCATGGAGGCCGAGGAGCTCGTGGGCTTCCTCAACGACTACTTCCAGCGCATGATCCGCGTCGTCCTCGAACATGGCGGCAACATCGACAAGTTCCAGGGCGATGGGATGCTGGTCGTCTTTGGGGCCCCCAACCCGATGCACGACCATGCCGAGCGGGCGCTGCAGGCGGCGCTGGCGATGGTCGAGGAGGTCGCCCACTTCAACCGCCAGCAGATGCGCGACGGCAAGCCGACGATCTCGGTCGGCATGGGGCTCGACACCGGCGAGGTTGTCGCCGGGCACGTCGGCTCGGACGACCGGATGGAGTTCACGCTCATCGGTGTGCCGGTGAACAACAGCGCCTACCTGTCGAAGGTGCGGCCCGCGCGTGTCCTGATGTCAGAGACGACCAAGGCCCGACTGCCAAACGGCGTACGCGTGACCGACTACCAGCCGATGGTTCTCAAGGGCGGGCGAGACCCGCAGCCGATCTTCGAGCTGTTCGTCGAGTTCTCGATCGACTAGAACGCCTGGGATCTAGCCCTGGCAGACCCACTGGCTCGGCCCGTCGCGGGCGTAGAGCCAGGCCGCGGCAAGCGCGTTGTACTGCGGGTCGAAGGGCGAGTGGCTGGCGTACGGGGTGAAAGCCCAGGTGCTCGGCAAGAACTGGAACAGCCCTGATGCGCCGCTCGACGAGTTGACCGAGTTGGGGTGGTAACGCGACTCGCACCAGGCGACGTTCATCGCCCACTGCACCGCGGCCGGCCCTAGCGGGGTGAACGCGTCGACGATGTCCTTGGCGATGTTCGGTGGCGGGGCCGGGTGGTTGCTGCGGGCGGCGATGGCCGCCGCCTGCGCCTGCGCGGCGGCGGCAGCCTCCTGCTTGGCCTCATAGTCCGCCAGGCCCTGCTTGAGCTCCTGCGACCACGACTGGACCTGCGCCATCTGCGCGGCCTGGACGCGCGCGCTGCGGCTCTGCTGGACGACGGAGCTCCTGTCGAAAGCGGTGAGCTGCGTGAC
>DASZJK010000234.1:0-3568 GCA_035948155.1 Candidatus Dormiibacterota bacterium | reverse complement strand
CCTGAGCACACTTGCCACCGGCCTTCCGCTTCCACAGGGCCGGCGCAAGGTGCTGATCGGGGCGCTGGACTTCCCGACGATCGGCCACCAGTGGCTGTCCCGCCCCGAGTTCGACGTCGAGTTCATCCCCTCCCATGACGGGATGACCATCCCGCCCTCGGCCTTTGCCGAGCGCATCGACTCGTCGACCGCGCTGGTGGCGACGACGCACCTCTTCTACACGACCGGCTACCTCCAGGACGTCAGGACGATCGCGGACGCCGCCCACGCCCAGGGCGCGCTGTGCTTGATCGACGGCTACCAGACCTGCGGCTGCGTTCCGATTGACGTGGAGGCGATGGACTGCGACGCCTTCGTCGGCGGCTGCCTCAAGTGGCTGAGCGGCGGGCCCGGCAACGCATTCCTTTATGTACGTCCCTCGCTGATCCCGTCGATCCGGCCGCAGGGCACCGGTTGGTTCGCCACCCGCGACCCCTTCTCCTTCACGCTCCAGGAGCTCACCTTCGCGGACGACGCCCGGCGCCTGGAGACCGGGACCTGGGCGATGGCGTGTCACTACGCCGGGCTGGCGGGCCTGGAGCTGATCCTTGACGTAGGGGTGGAGAGCATCCAGGAGCGGTTGAGGGACCTCACCGACAGGATCCTCGAGCGCTGCGACGAGGCCGGGGTGAGGACGTTCACCCCGCGCGAGCGTGCCAGGCGCTGCGGCATCGTGACGTTGGAGTGTGACCGGCCCGAGGAGGTCGAAGCCAGGCTTCATGCGGCCGGCGTGATCGTCGACTCGCGTCCCGGCCGCATTCGTCTCTCACCACATTGGTGCGTCAGCGAAGCGGAGCTCGAACGCGGATTGGACCTGGTCCTGGATCACGTACGTTTGGCGCAAACCGCGCCGCATTGAACCGGGGTTCGGGGCGTTTGGCGTCAGAAGGCCGGAATCGCCCCTTGGGGCTCCCTCCGCAGATCGCCGCTTGCTTGTTCGACCTCGACGGGGTGGTCACCAAGACCGCCGTTCAGCACGCCAAGGCCTGGAAGCGGGTCTTCGACAGCCACGGCATCCCGTTCGACGAGGTGCGTGACTACGACGCCTACGTCGACGGCAAGCCGAGGGAGGACGGCGCCCGGTCCGTCCTGGAGGCTCGACACGTTCCCGCGACCGACGCCCTGGTGGAGCAGATCGCGTCCGAGAAGGACCGGCTGTTCCTGGAGCTCATACGCACGGAGGGAGTCGAGACCTACGCGAGCTCGGTGGCGTACATCGAAGCGGCCCGACGACAGGAGCTGAAGGTCGCGGTCGTGTCGTCCAGCAAGCACACGACCGACGTCCTCAGGGCGGCGCACCTCCAGCACCTCTTCGACGCCCAGGTCGACGGCATCGTCGCGGAGAAAGAGCACCTGAAGGGCAAGCCGCATCCAGACACCTACCTCAAGGCCGCCGGCGAGCTCGCGACGAAAGCAGAGAACGCCGCCGTGTACGAAGATGCACTGGCCGGGGTCGAAGCCGGCAAAGCCGGTCGCTTCGGGCTGGTCGTCGGCGTCGATCGTGCCGGGCAGGCCGCGGCTCTCAAGCAACACGGAGCGGACATCGTTGTGAAAGACCTGGCCGAGCTGATGAATTGATCGGAGACGAGAGCTTCCCCGTCGAGCCGTGGGCGGTCCGCGAGACCAGCTTCGATATGAAGAAGCTCGGACAGACAGAGTCGATCTTCGCGCTGTCCAACGGCCACATCGGCTGGCGCGCCAACCTCGACGAGGGCGAGCCGCACGAGATCCCCGGCTCCTACCTCAACGCCGTCTACGAAGAGATCCCCCTCCCCTACGCCGAGAGCGCGTACGGCAACCCTGAGGCCGGCCAGACGCTGATCAACGTCACCAACGGAAAGATCATCCGGCTGCTCGTCGACGACGAGCCCTTCGACATCCGCTACGGGAAAACCCACCAGCACGAGCGCGTGCTCGACCTGAGAGCAGGCACCCTGACGCGCACCGCGGACTGGGAGTCGCCGGCGCACCGCCGCATCAAGATGCGTTCGACCCGCATGGTGTCCCTCAGGCATCGAGCCCTCGCGGCGGTGCTGTACGAGGTCGAAGCAATCGGCGGCGCCGTCGACGTCGTGGTGCAGTCGGAGCTCGTCGCCAACGAGCCGATGGACGGCCCGAGGCGCGATGACCCCCGCACCGCGGACGTCGTGACCGACCCGCTCGCCGCCGAGTTCTCCTTCAAGACAGATACTCGCGCCGTCCTGATCCACTCCACGAGGCGCAGCAAGCTCCGCGTGGCGGCGGCCATGGACCATCTGGTCAAAGGTCCGAGGGGTACGCAGACCCAGAATGATTGCCAGGCCGACAACGCCCGCTTCACCGTCACGAGCAAGCTCCGCCCGGGACAGCGGCTCACGCTCGTGAAGTTCGTCGCGTACGGCTGGTCCAGCCTGCGCTCGGTGCCGGCTCTCCGTTCGCAGGTCGAGGGGGCGCTGGCGAGCGCTCTCGACCAGGGCTGGCAGAAGCTTGCCGGCGCCCAGAGGCGCTACCTCGACGACTTCTGGGCCCGAGCCGACGTCGAGCTCGAGGGCGACGACGAGATCCAGCAGGCGGTCCGCTTCGCGATGTTCCACGTCCTGCAGGCCGCGGCCCGTGCCGAGCAGCGCGCGATTCCCGCGAAGGGCCTCACCGGTCCTGGTTACAACGGCAACACGTTCTGGGACTCGGAGTCTTTCGTGCTGCCGATGCTCACCTACACAGCTCCCGAATGCGTGGCCGACGCACTGCGGTGGCGCCACTCGATCCTCGACCTCGCCCGGCAGCGAGCACAGGACCTCCGCCTGAAAGGCGCCGCCTTTCCGTGGCGCACCATCCACGGCGAGGAAGGCTCCGGCTACTGGCCCGCGTCGACCGCCGCGTTCCACATCAACGCCGACATCGCCGACGCGGTCCTGCGTTATGTCAGCGCGACGGGCGATCAGGGCTTCGAGCGCAGCGCCGGCGCGGAGGTGTTGGTCGAGACCGCGCGTCTTTGGGCATCGCTCGGCCATTTCGACCGCGGCGGCGAGTTCCGGATCGATGGGGTCACCGGCCCCGACGAGTACAGCGCCCTTGCCGACAACAACCTCTACACCAACCTCATGGCGCAGCGAAACCTGACCGCCGCCGCCGACGCTGTCCAGCGGCACCGGCCAGTCGCGAACAGGCTGAAAGTGACCGCCGCCGAACTCAAGAACTGGCGCCGCGCAGCCAAGAACGTCTACATCGCGTACGACCCCGACCTGCAGATCCACAAGCAGGCCAGCCAGTTCACGGACCACGAGATGTGGGACTTCGCCGGCACGAAGCAGGACGACTACCCGCTGTTCCTGCACTTCCCCTACTTCGACCTCTACCGCAAACAGGTGGTCAAGCAGGCCGACCTTGTGCTCGCGATGCACCTGCGCGGCGACGCCTTCACGGCGGAGCAGAAGGCGCGCAACTTCGCCTACTACGAAGCGATCACCGTCCGCGACTCATCCCTCTCGTCGTGCACGCAGGCGATCATCGCTGCCGAGGTCGGGCACCTCGAGCTGGCGCACGCGTACCT
>DASZJK010000233.1:0-5591 GCA_035948155.1 Candidatus Dormiibacterota bacterium | reverse complement strand
CCCCACGCCGGCCATGCTCTCGAGCATCCGGGCGAGGCGGCTTTGTTCTGAGCTGAAGCCGACGAACATCGTCCCGTGGTCGGTCACGGTGCCGTAGGGCATGTTGCGGCGGAAGACCTTGCCGAACTCATCCTGGTCGGTCCTGGCGACATGGGAATCGCCTGGTTTGTCCTCGAGCTCGACGCTGTCGACCTTCTTGCGGCCGATGACCCCCTCCTGCTTCTCAACCGGCTGCGACTCCCATCTCGAAGCGTCGTGGACCCACTTCTGGAGGAGGAGAACCGAGCCTCCCGCGCCTGGGCTGCCGTCCCCGATCACGGCGATGTCCGGCGCTTCGATGAGCGTCGGGTTTTCGCTGCCGTCGATGAAGCCGGTCAGGTCGCGGTCATGGTGGTACGGCCAGCTCGACGTCTCATCGGCGATCGCGGCGACGCCGCCCAGCGCGGCGATGGCCGACCTCGCCACATCGAACACGACGTCGTACGCGCTGCCGGAGATCCACAGCACCGCGTCGTGCTGCGTCGCCGGCATCGTGAATCCGTCTCGCCCGACGACTGGTCGGTTGAAGCCCTCGAGTCCGGCCGGCGAGTCGGCGGGAAACACCTCGAGCCACAGCTCCGGCCGAAAGCCCGCGACCAGGTTCACCCCACCCATCGTCGTGCGCGGCTCGCGCAGGCCGGTCACCGCTTCGACGAGCGTGTGCGCCTCGACCCCCTGCCGAACGTCGAACTCGAGGTACGCATGCGAGGCGGTGCCCAGCGCGAAGATTCCGGCCTGCGGGGCGGTGGTCAAGTCGAACGGATCATAGGCCGCTCCCCTTAAGGGGTCCCGAGGCGGGCTAGGATCATTTGATGGGGCAGAATCCGCCGCCCGCTCCGCCCGCCGCGAAGCCTGCGGCCCCACCGTCGGGACCGTCTCCGCAGAAGCCGCCGGACATGCTCGCACCGCTGCGCACGAGGCGGTTCTGGATCGTGCTCGGCATCCTGCTCCTCCTCAACATCGTGGTCGGCCAGGTGTTTTCGGGGCTCGGCCAGACGCCTACGGTGACGATCTCCTACAACACGTTTCTGACCCAGGTCACCGAGGGCAACGTGACGAGCGTCACCTCCACGGGCGAGTCGATCAACGGCATTACCAAGAAGCCGGTCGCCGACTTCCAGAGCGGGACGACCTCGACCAAGTTCCAGACCCAGCGCCCCGCGTTCGCCAACGACGACCTCTTGACGCTGCTGCAGAACAGCAACGTCGTCATCAACGCGAAGGATCCGAACGCTGCGACGCCGTTGTGGGAGACGCTGCTCTTCAGCTTCGGTCCGACCATCCTGCTGGTGCTCGGCTTCCTCTACCTGTCGCGGCGTGCTGCTTCGGCGGGCGCCGGCGGCCTCCTGGGCAGCTTCGGACAGAGCCGGGCGCGCCTCTACGACGCGGAGCGGCCGGCGGTCACGTTCGACGACGTGGCAGGAATCGACGAGGTGAAGGCCGACCTCCAGGAGATCGTCGATTTCCTGCGCGAGCCTCAGAAGTACACGAGGCTCGGCGGCGCCGCGCCCAAGGGCGTGCTCCTGATTGGCGCACCCGGCACCGGCAAGACGCTCCTCGCACGCGCGGTCGCGGGTGAGGCGAAGGTCCCGTTCTTCAGCATCTCAGGGTCGGAGTTCGTGGAGGCGATCGTCGGCGTCGGCGCTTCGCGGGTCCGCGACCTGTTCGCCAAAGCCCGCGCCGCGGCTCCGGCCATCATCTTCATCGACGAGATCGACGCGATCGGCCGCAGCCGCTCCGCCGCGGTCAGGATCGGAGGCAACGACGAGCAGGAGCAGACGCTCAACCAGATCCTCACCGAGATGGACGGGTTCGACTCGCGCGAGGGCGTGATCGTGCTCGCCGCGACGAACAGGGCCGACGTGCTCGACCCGGCGCTGCTCCGACCGGGACGCTTCGACCGGCGTGTCAGCGTTCAGCCTCCCGACCGCCGCGGCCGCGCGGCGATCCTCCGCATCCACACCCGGAACGTTCCGCTCGGGCCGGACATCGACCTGGACGAGATCGCTGCTCAGACGCCCGGTCTGGTCGGCGCCGACCTGAAGAACCTCGTCAACGAAGCGGCGCTGACGGCGGCCAGGAAAGGCGAGAGCACGGTCACGATGGCGGATTTTCAGGATGCCATCGAGAAGACCCTGCTCGGCAGCGAGCGCAAGCTCCTCCTCAGCGACGCCGATCGGGAGCGGATTGCGTACCACGAGTCGGGCCACGCGCTGCTGGGACTTCTCGTCCCCGGAGCCGACCCGGTGAAGAAGGTCACGATCGTGCCCCGCGGCCAGGCCCTGGGTGTGACGCTGCAGAGCCCGGTGGACGATCGCTTCAACTACGGCGAGGACTACCTGCGAGCTCGCATCATCGGAGCGATGGGCGGGCGCGCCGCGGAGCGCCTTGTTTACGGAGTTGTCACGACGGGCGCCGAGAACGACCTGCAGCAGGTCACCCGGATCGCGCACGAGATGGTCGTGCGCTGGGGCATGAGCCCCAAGGTCGGTCCGTTGAACCTCAGCGACGGCGACGCCAGCGCTCTGCAGAAGCCTTACAGCGAGGCCACCGCAAAGCTGATCGATGACGAGGTCCGCCGCATCGCCGAGGAGTGTCTGGCCGATGCCGAGAAACTGCTGACGGAGCACCGTTCCCAGCTGGACGCTCTGGCGAAAGCATTATTGAAGAGCGACTCGCTCGACGAGCAGCAGATCCTGCAGGTCACCGGGATCGCCTCACGGCCTGTGGCGGCGTTTGCTCGATCTAACTAAGGGCGCGCGCAACGCCGTGCGCACTTGCATGAACGTCACCGGGGCCGACCGCGTGTGGATGATCCGCACCCGCACCCGCGCATCGATCGCGGACGCGATCGAGCGCGAGGTTCGCGAGACCGGCGCCGCCTGCCAGGTCTGGACGATGGAGGATCACCTGAAGCGGCCCGCCTCCGAATTCCCGCGGGCGCTGGTGGACGAGATCACCCGCTTTCGACCGACGGTGTCGTTCTTCGTGGGCGAGAGTCAGCCCGGCGAACTGGCGTTCCGGATTCCGATGCGCCGCTTCCTTGTCGACGAGCTCAACCTGCGGCACGCACACATGATCGACATCACCGAAGAGGTCATGACCGACGGCATGACCGCCGACTACAACGAGATCTACCGCGTGACGCGCAAGGTGTACGAGCTGGCGCGCGCGGCACATCGCATCACGGTCAACACCGCGCTCGGAACCGATATGACAGCCACATTTTCGCCGCACCTCAAGTGGATTCCGAGCGACGGCCGCTACTGGGAACAGGGCCGATGGGGCAACCTCCCGGAGGGAGAGACGTTCACCTGTCCGCAGTCGGTCGACGGCGTGGTCGCCGCTGAGGAGATGGGCGACTGGTTCACCGCCAAGTACGGCCTCCTGGCGACGCCGGCGCGGCTCGTGGTCAAGGGCGGCAGGTTCATGTCGATCGAGACTCCAGACGATCAGCTTGCGAGCGACTTCCGGCGGTACATGTCGCAACACCCAAACTCGAGCCGCGTGGGTGAGTTCGCGATCGGCACCAACGTGGGCCTGACCCGGATCATCGGCAACTTCCTGCAGGACGAGAAGTTCCCCGGAGTGCACATTGCGTTCGGTGATCCGTATGGCCACGAAACCGGCGCCGACTGGGACGCCCCGTCTCACGTCGACGTCCTGGCGTCTCACGCGACTGTGACCCTCGACGGGCAACGGCTCATGGAGAACGGCCGCTTCCTGGTCTGAACGTAGGGCGCATACTCGCCACCAACATGGAGTCGGAGGTCCTCAAGACGGAGGACTGGACGCGGACCCGAGGCATGCGGCGGGTGCGCGCCGCGCTCCAGACCGGCCTCCTCTTCCCCGCCCTATCCAGCTTCTGCCGCCTGACGATCGTAGACCGCGACCTCCTGCGCGGCCTCAACGGTCCGGCGGTCTTCGTTTCCAACCACGTCAGCGCGCTGGACGCGGTGGTGATGGCGGAGGCGCTGCCTCCGCGCTATCGGCACCGCTCGGTGGTCGTGGCAGCGTCCGACTCGATCTTCAAACGGCGCTGGGAGGCGCGCCTCGCGCAGGTGACGGTGGACGCGTTCCCGATTCCGCGCGGCGGGGGAGCGCGGGCGCATCTCGATTACCTGAAGGAGCTTCTGGCCAGGAAGTGGTCGGTGATCATCTTTCCAGAGGGCCGGCTCACCGCGACCGGTGCGATCGGCACGTTTCGCAAAGGCGCGGCGATCCTGGCGATCGACGCCGGCGTGCCGATCGTGCCCGCATACATGGACGGCATGTTCGAGGTCATGCCGAGGTTTCATCGGGTGCCGCGCCCCGGTCACGTACGCGTCACGTTCGCCGAGCCCGTTTTCGCCGAGGTTGGTGAGGACTACGACACCTACATCGGGCGAATCGAAGCTGTCGTCCGCAAGCTTGCAGGTCCGAAGGGGATCGCCGTCGATCCGCCGAGCACGTCGAAGTCCGAAGGCCCGACGTACTGGTACTGAGCTGTGACCGAGTTCGACGTCAGCGAATTCCGCGCCCGTCTGCGCGGCGCCGCTCGTGAGGCGTTGAGCTCACGGGACGCTCACGCGATCGCGGCGCTGCGATCGCTCGCCAGCGCCATCGACAACGCAGAGGCTGTCGGCAACTCGGGCGCGCCTCGAATCAAGATCGGAGTCGGCGTAGGCGACGTGGCGCGCAGGCGCCTTTCACTGGCCGACGTCGATCGCATCGTCGCCGGCGAGATCGCCGAACTGGAAGAGGCCGCATCGCAATGCAAACGCCTTGGCCGGCTTGAGGAAGCCGACGCCCTCCGGGCTCAGATAGCTGTGCTGGAACCGTTCAGGCACCCTTGATCTGGGTGCCAACGATGGGTCCCATGTGCGTCACAACAGCGGTTCGCACCGGGCGTTGGGGTGAAGCCAGCACCTAGAATTCGAGGCTGTTCCGGGATAGCTCAACCGGTAGAGCAGGCGGCTGTTAACCGCAAGGTTCGGAGTTCGAATCTCCGTCCCGGAGCCAATTTCGTGAGCTGACTCGGCTGAAGCCCGATGGCCGCTCCAACCACGAAGACCCCGACGATGATGCCAGTCCCTACCCATCCACGTCGTGGCGAGAGGATGGCCGGATGCAACGCCGCCGCAATTCGCTCCGTTCGGCGCACGTCCGAAATTTAGTCGGCTGCGCTCTCGCTGTCGCCCGCGTTTGGCAGCTCAGAATCCGCGCGCGGCCAGACCTTAGGTGACCGAACTCAACCTGGACGCAGCTTCGACCGTGCAACGGAGGCCTGGAATGACGTCGCTGATCGCGGTCGCGATATTTGTGTAGTCGGTCGGCAGGTGAATAATCGCGAAATGCCGATCGAGACGAGCCCAAATGTGTCGGTGACCGCCAGCGCGGCGGCGGCGGCAGCTCCTGATGGCGTTCTGCACGAGCTGGGTTCGGGGTTGCAAGGAATTTCGTCGCAGGAGGCTCGAGCCCGCCTGACTCGATTCGGTCCGAACGCAGTCGGGGTGGAGTCTCGGTCTCTGCGGTCGATCGTTCTCGAGCAAGCTCGTAACGGGATCAATCTC
>DASZJK010000232.1:0-3351 GCA_035948155.1 Candidatus Dormiibacterota bacterium | reverse complement strand
GCGGAAATCGTTCGATTGGTCATAGGAAAGCGTCAGCGAAACCTGTTTGGCCGTAAGGCCCGAGGCCGCGAGCGACGCACGCGCCTGGGCCACGTCGAAGTTCTGGGTCCCGAGGCTCGGGTCGTTGCCGTGCATGCCGCGCGGGATCAGCGTGGACACGGGCAGGCCCTGACCTGCGAGCACCTGGTTGACGAAAGCGCCGCGGTCGATCGCCTGCGCAAGCGCCTGGCGCAACCGCGCGTTGTCGAGCGGCGGCGAGTTGACACGGAACGCGATCCAGAACACGGTGAGGTCGGGTGTCTTGACGAGCTGTCTCTTCAAGGAGTCGTCCTGCGCGACGCCCGCCGATTCGGGCAGGTCAACGCGGATCTCGTCGAGCTCTTTGTTCTTGTACTTGGTGAGAGCCACGGCGCCATCGTTCACGATCACGTAATCGATGCGCGTGAGCGTCGGCTTCGCTCCCCAGTAGGTCGCGTTCGGCACGACCGAGATGTGGTCGTTCTTCACCATCTCGCTGACCTTGAACGGTCCGTTCGTGACCAGGGTCAGGGGAATGGTCGCCCATTTGTCGCCGTTCCTCGCGACGACGTCTCTGCGGATCGGAGCCGACGCCGGCATGGCTGCGAGCCACACGAAAGCGGGGTCAGGTCGCGCGAGCTGCACCTCGAACGTGTAGTCGTCGACCGCTTTGAGACCGAGCGTGTTCAGGGCGCTGTCGATGCTCGCCGCATCCCGCTGTGGATCGAGCAGCGAGACGCGCTCCCCGTTCAGCACCGCGTTTGCGAACAGCGTCTCGTTGGGGGCCGCAAGCCTCGGATCGATGAGGCGCTGCCACGCATAGACGAAGTCCTGGGCCTTGACCGGCGTGCCATCCCAGTACTTCGCGCTGGTTCGCAGGTGAAAGACGTAGGCGGTGCCGTCGCCGTTGACCTCGTAGCTCTGCGCCGCCGCGGGCACCACGCCGCTCAGGTCGTTCTTGGGTTTGAGCAGCGCCTCGGAGATCGCGCGGAGCACCCCGCCTTCGTAGAGGTGCGTGGGATCGGTCTGGCCTGGGTCGAGTGTCGACGGCTGGTCCTCGAGCATCAGCCGCAGCACCTGGTCCTTCGCCAGCTTCGGCCCGACGGTGACTCCGGTATCGCACGCCGTCGCGGCGACGATCAAAACCGCGAAGGCGCAGACCAGCCTTCGGCTCAGAGTCACCAGCTCATCTTAGTCAGAGGCGGTCAGCAGGCCGGATTCATTCCGGCCGTCCCCCAATCGCCAGATACGCCGCCGCGGCGTCCCCTGTGGAATTTAAGGAAGGATGGCCCGCGGAAGGGCGCCGCACCGCGGCGACCTGCTGCGAATGAAAAAGGGAGCCACCCTGGCGGGCGCCCCCTTGTGCACGTACCGCTGACTTTAACCCAAACCGGGGCCGTTTGGGAACGGCCCCGGTCAGGTTACCTAGACCGAAAGGGTCTCCAGGTCGATCGGCTCCTCTTCGAGGATCCGCGCCGCCTGCTCCCTCTGCTTCTTGTAGTAGTCGAGCCCCGTCCCGGCGGGGATCAGCTTGCCGATGATCACGTTCTCCTTCAGGCCCCGCAAACGGTCGACCTTCCCGGAGATCGCGGCCTCGGTGAGCACCCGGGTGGTCTCCTGGAACGACGCGGCCGAGAGCCACGACGTCGTGTTCAGCGCCGCCTTGATGAGACCCAGCAGCACGGTCTGCGCGGTGGCGGGCTCGCCACCCTCCGCCAGCGCCCGCGCGTTGGCCTCCTCGTACTCCCACTGCGAGACGATCTCGCCCGGCAGCAGCCCCGTGTCGCCGGCCGAGTCGATGCGGACCTTCCGCATCATCTGCCGGACGATGACCTCGATGTGCTTGTCGTTGATGTCGACACCCTGCGACCGGTAGACCTTCTGCACCTCGTCCACGAGGAACGTCTGCACGGCCTCCTTGCCGAGGATGTGGAGCAGCTCCTGCGGTGAGATCGAGCCTTCGGTGATCTGCTGTCCCGCCTTGATGGTCACCTTCTGACCGTCGCGGCGGTCGAGCTCCGGCCGGATGCGGACCTGGTGCGGGATCGCGTACTCGCGAATCTCCTCGTCCACAGTCCGGACCGTGATCTCCTTGGCCGACACCACGACCTTCCCGGCGTGCCGCGTCCGCACGGCGTTGCCCTTGGGGTCGCGAGCCACCTCCTGGCCCTCCATCACATCGTCGCCCGACTTGACGAGCGCCTCCATCTTGGCCTCGAGCGGATACGAGACCTCGAACTCCTCGCGTGAGGTCACGCGCACCTTGCGCGAGCCCTCCTGGCGGATGATCTCGAGCTCGCCGTCGATCTCGGAGATGATGGCTTTGCCCTTCGGGATGCGAGCCTCAAACAGCTCCTCCACGCGGGGCAGACCCTGCGTGATGTCCACGCCGGCGACTCCGCCGGTGTGGAAGGTGCGCATGGTCAGCTGGGTGCCTGGCTCGCCGATCGACTGCGCGGCGATGACGCCCACCGCCTCACCGATCTCAACGATCTTGCCGGTCGCCAGGTTGCGCCCGTAGCACGTCCGGCACACGCCCTCGCGGGCTTCGCACACGAGCACGGAGCGCATCTTCACGTTCGCGCCGGCAGCGATGATCTCGCGCGCCTGGTCGTCGTTGATCGACTGACCCGCCGCCACCAGCACCTTGCCGCCGACCGAGACGTCCTCGGCCGCGACCCGACCCGCGATCTTCTCGAAGATCGGCTCGTTCTTGGCGCGCTCGGGTGTGATGTCGCGGATCCAGATTCCGTTGGTGGTGCCGCAGTCCTCCTCTCGCACGATCACGTCCTGGGCGACGTCGACGAGACGCCGTGTCAGGTAGCCGGAGTCCGCGGTCCGGAGTGCGGTGTCGGCCAGACCTTTGCGGGTGCCGTGGGTCGAGATGAAGTACTCGAGCACCGTCAGGCCCTCCGTGAAGTTGGCCATGATCGGCAGGTCGATGATCCGGCCCGTCGGGTCGGCCATCAGGCCACGCATGCCCGCGAGCTGGCGGATCTGCTGGATGTTTCCGCGGGCGCCCGAGCCCATCATCATCCAGATCGGGCTGAACTTGTCGAAGGCGTGTTCGGTCTGCGCGCCAACCTCTTCGTAGGCGCGCTGCCACAGCTCGATCACCTTGCGGTAGCGCTCGTCCTCGGTCATGACGCCGCGGCGGTACATCCGCTCGACGTCAGCCACCTCTTTCTCAGTGTTGCGGATGACCTGCCACTTCTCGTCCGGGTGCGGGATGTCCATCGCAGAGACGGTGATTCCCGCCTGGGTGGCGTAGCGGAAGCCGAGCCGCTTGATGTCGTTGACGACGCTGGCCGTGACATCGCTGCCGTACAGGCG
>DASZJK010000231.1:0-5210 GCA_035948155.1 Candidatus Dormiibacterota bacterium | reverse complement strand
CTTGAGACGCGTGGCAGCGCTTGCCGAGCCCACCGCGGAATCGCCCATGGAGTCACGTCTTCGTATGCTCCTCGTGCTCGCGCGGCTACCTCGGCCGGTTGCCCAGGTCTCTATCCAGGACGATCGCGGCAAGTTCGTCGGCCGGCCCGATCTGTACTACAAAGCACAGCGAATCGGCATCGAATACGACGGCGCGATTCACCGAACAAGCCTTGCTGAGGACAACCGCCGGCAGAACCTGCTGCTTGGCGCCGGCGTACGCCTGCTGCGATTCACGGCGGCCGATGTAATGCATCGACCCGACGCGATCGTCAACCAAGTTCGTTCATTGCTTGCAAGCTCGCCAGTTGCCGGCAAACGCACCACTTCATTCGGTCGCAATGCGCCGTTTGCCAGCAAAGGGTTGCGATTGGGCTAGAACCGAGCTCCTCGGACGACGCGGACCGGCGGCAGGTGGGCTTCGATGAACGCCGTCGGGTCGACGAACCGGTAGGGAAACGCCGGGAAGGCGGAGCACGCAGTCGGGGGCAGGGCGCCGTTCCAGGAGTGCGATTCCAGGTCGCCGTTGAATACCGCGAAGTGGAAGTGCGTCTTGTCGCCCATGTCCGCGATGTTCGCGAACACCTCGCCGCGCTGCACGCGCGTGCCGACCGCGAATCCCGACCGCAGCCACACATGCCAGTACTGAGTGATCACGACACCGGTCGTGAGCTGGTGGCGGATCAGCACGCCACCACGGAAGGTCGGATCGACCAGGTAGCCCACGATCGCACCATCACCCGCCGAGGCGACCGGCTGCCCCACCGCCGCGACGACGTCCGTCCCCGTGTGCAGCCACACCGCACCCGATGGGCATGCGCGCAGCGGCACGCCGTTGCAGTACCGCCATTCGCTGCCGAACCCCAGGCAGTGGGACGCCCAGGTGGGAAGCGGAAACTGGAACTGGTCGGCCGCTGGCGGCGTCGCCGCAGGGGTGGGTACGGCCGGGTGCGCGCCCGCCGCCAGCAGCTCGAGCACAGCCAGCAGAGCCGCGATCCAGGAACCCACTTTTCTAACCTAATCCGCGCGCCTCGACGGCGTCGAGGTGTACCTGTTGGAGAGCGCCAGGCGATCGTCGAAAGCGACTAGGAGATGTCGACGATCACGTTCTTGATCTCCGTGTAGAGATCGAGCGCGTTAGACCCGAGCTCGCGGCCCCAACCGCTCTGCTTGTAACCGCCCCACGGCGTGGCCGGGTCGACGACGTTGTAGCAGTTGACGTAAACGGTGCCGGCCTGCAGCGCGTGCGCGACGCGATGTGCGCGTTTGACATCCGAAGTCCAGACGCCGGCCACCAACCCGTAGATCGAATCGTTGGCCTTGGCGACGAGGTCGTCCTCGTCCTTGAACGGAATCGCCGCGAGGACCGGTCCGAAGATCTCCTCGCGTGCGATGCGCATGTCGCCATCGACGTCGGCGAACACCGTCGGCCGCACGAAGTAACCGGCCCCCAGCTCGGAGGCCCGCGTCCCGCCTGTCAACAGGCGAGCGCCCTCCTTGCTTCCGGTCGCGATGTAGCCGAGCACCCTCTCCATCTGGCCGTGAGAGACGAGCGGCCCCATCTGCGTCAGCGGGTCGATCCCGGGACCGAGCTGGAGGTCGCCGACCGACTGAGTCAGCTCGTCCAGGACTTCGTCGTAGACCTTCTCCTGCACGAACATCCGCGAGCCGGCCGAGCAGACCTGGCCCTGGTTGAAGAAGATCCCGAGAAACGCGCCCGACACGGCCCGCGACAGGTCCGCGTCCGAGAAAACGATGTTCGGCGACTTGCCGCCCAGCTCCAGGCTCACCCGCTTGAGGTTGCTCTCCGCCGACGCCCTCGCGATCAGCCGGCCGACCTCGGTCGAGCCGGTGAACGCGAGCTTGTCCACCTGGGGATGGGCAGCCAGCCTGGCCCCCGCCACCTCGCCGAATCCCGGTACGACGTTGACCACCCCTGCGGGCACGTCCGCGTCCTGCAGGATCTCGGCCAAGCGGAGCGCGCTCAGTGGTGTCAGCTCCGAAGGCTTGAGCACCACGCTGTTGCCGCAAGCGAGAGCCGGTGCCACCTTCCACGCCGCCATCATCAGGGGGAAGTTCCACGGGATGATCTGCCCGACGACGCCGACGGGCTCTCGCAGCGTGTAGCTCAGGTACGAACCAGGAAACGATGTCTGCTGCGTCGCCCCCTCGAGCTTGGTGACCCAGCCCGCGTAGTAGCGGAACGTGGCAGCGGTCAGCGGGACGTCGAACAGCAGCATCTCGTTGATCGGCTTGCCGTTGTCGAGGCTGTCGAGCTGCGCGAGCTCCATGGCGTGCTCTTCGATCAGATCGCCGGCCTTCCACAACGCCTTGGCCCGCTCCGCGGGAGGAAGGCTGCGCCAGGCGCCGCTGTCGAAAGACTTCCGCGCCGCGGCCACCGCGCGGTCCACGTCTTCCGGGCCGGCCTCGGCGACCTTCGCGAGCACCTCGCCTGTCGCAGGGTCGATCGTGTCGAACGTCCTCCCGCTCGCCGACTCGACCCACCGCCCGCCGATGAGCAGCTTCTTCGGGCCACCCCGCAGGAACTGCGCGACCTCGAGGTCTTCCGCGATGGCCATGCGCAGCATGGTACGCGTCCAACGGGTAGGCTCTATGGCGTGTTGATGGAAGTCACGTGCCGCTGCGGTTGGGTGACACGCGGCACCAGGCAAGAGGTGATCAGCAGCGTCCAGGCGCATGGGCGGACCGCACACCAACGGGAGATCACTCCCGCGGAGGTCCGCGCCCTCTGGCGCACAGTCGAGGCCGGTGGCGCGAAGAAGTAAGCCGGCCCTCAAGCTCCTCATCGAGACGATGGGCCCGCCGGTTTCTTCGCTGCCCTGGTCCCCCGATTTCGTCGCCCAGACGCTCGAGGTGCTGCCGGTGGGGATCGACGAATACGGGCTGTTCTGGATGAAGCCCATCCACGCCGATTCGCTCCGCGTCGGTCTCGGGGCGTCGGCGAAGCCGCACGAGACGGTCATCCAGATGCTCGCGTGGTATCCGCTCGAGCCAGTGGTCGTGCACTCGACCTCGTGGCGTCACGAGGAAGGACGCGTGATCCTGACCTATGTCGCCGTGATCACGCCGCCGGCAGCACTGCCGCCGGACTCCCTCGTCAAGGTTCGGATCGGCCGCGCCGATCTGGCGCGCGGTGAGGCCATGGCCGCGCCCGAATCAATCAGCGTCGACGCCGTCATCGAGCATGCGCTGCGCCACCTTTCGTGGCTCGTGAAGGACGACCCTGCGGTGATGCATTCCCTGATCGCCTGGAAAGACGTTCTCGAACGCTATCAACCCGAACCGTTCAGAGCGCTGGCCTGACCTCGGAACGCGCGGGCCGCTGGGGCATCCTGCCCTCGTACTTCAGCTGGCAAGGCGAGGTCATGAACACGCCGCCCGAGACGGAGGAGGCGATCCTCGCTTCGATGGGCGCCACCACCGACGACCCGCCACCGCTTGCGCGACCCGATGTGACTGACCAACCATGCGTCGCCGGCCCCGAGCGCGCTTGGGGCTGGGGCGTCCAGGTCTACGCCCTGCGGTCGAAGGAGAGCTGGGGGATCGGCGATTTCGCCGACCTGCGCCGTTTCGGGCGCTGGGCGCGAAGCACCGGCGCCTCGATCGCGCTGCTGAATCCTCTCGGCGCGCAGCTGCCAGCCCTCCCCTACGAGCCTTCTCCCTACTACCTGTCCACGCGCCGGTATCGCAACATGCTCTACCTGCGCATCGAGGACATCGAGGGCGCCTCGCATGCCGACATCTCAGACGTCCGCGAGCAAGCCCTGGCGCTGAATGCCGACCGCCTGATCGACTACGACCGTGTATTCGAGCTCAAGTCAGCGGCCCTCAGAAAAGTGTTCGAGTCGGCGCCGCGGCCGCGCGGCATCACGTCGTACGTCGCGCGCGAAGGCGCCGCGCTGCGCGAGTTCGCCAACTTCAATGCCGACCGCGACGTCCGCGAGGGCACCGCCGAGTTTCATGTCTGGGTCCAGTACCAGCTCGACCGCCAGCTCGCCCGGGCGTCGCGCGAGATCGGATTGATCACCGACGTCCCCGTCGGTTTCAACCCCGCTGGTTTCGACGCCAGCCGGTTCGGCCGCTACTTCGCTCCTCGCATGCACGTCGGGGCGCCGCCCGATGAGTTCTTCCGCGACGGCCAGGACTGGGGACTGCCCCCGCTCGACCCGTGGAAGCTCGACGAGGCGCGGTGGATGCCCTTCCTCGACGCGATCCGCGCCGCGGGCAGGCATGCCGCCGGCATCCGACTCGACCACGTGATGGGACTGTTCCGGCTGTTCTGGATCCCGGAGGGCATGTCGCCCGCGCGCGGAGCCTACGTGCACTACCCGGCGGATACGCTCCTCGCTCTCCTCGCGCATGAGAGCCGCCGCGCGAACGCATTCGTGGTGGGCGAGGACCTCGGCCTCGTCGAGCCGGTCGTGCGCGAGCAGCTCAGCGCCAGGGGGTCGCTGTCCTATCGGCTCCTCTGGTTCGAAGACTCACACCCGTCGCAATGGCCGCACGACGCGGTGGCAGCGGTCGGCACCCACGACCTGCCGACGATCGCCGGCATCTGGACGTTGAGCGAGCCGGAGAACCGCCTGCATCACCTGCGGGAGAAGCTGGTCAACCTCACTCACATGCCCGATGACGCGAACCCGGTCGACGTCGCCGTCGAGACCTATCGCCACCTCGCTATGGGACAACCGCGAATCGCGCTGGCGTCCCTCGAGGATGCGCTCGGCGTGCACGAACGGCCCAACGTTCCGGGCACCACCAGCGAGATGCCCAACTGGCGTCTGGCGCTTCCTATATCTATCGAGGACATCGAAACTTCTGATGGGCCGAACCGCATCGCGGAGGTAATGCGCGACGCCGGGCGCGCGCAGGGCGCACCCATGTCGGCCCGCTAGTACGATCTGAAGCGATGATCGCGCGCAAGAAACTGAGCGGAACCGACCTCGAGCTCTACCCTCTCGCGGGCACGGGCGAGAACCTGCCCATGACGGTGAAGGTGCTCCTGGAGGGCCTGATCCGGCTCGTTGAAGGCGGAGTCACCGACGAGTCCAACATCGCGGCGCTCGCGAACTGGCCGGCTCCCGCTCCCGACGCTGAGCTTCCCTTCTTGCCCGCGCGCGTCCTGATGCAGGACTTCACGGGCGTGCCCG
>DASZJK010000230.1:0-6075 GCA_035948155.1 Candidatus Dormiibacterota bacterium | reverse complement strand
CTGAAGCGCGACCTTCAGCGCCACCGGCACGACCACGCGAAGGTCCTTGCCCTCGCGGGTGAAGATGGGGTCGGGCGCGACCTGCACCGTCGCGCGTAGGCCGGGCACTCGAAGGACGGTGCCCTCCTTCACGCCCGCGGGTACCTTGACCTCGACCCTGCGTCCGCCGGGCAGCTCGACCGTTCGACTCGTGCCCGTGTACAGCTCGCCGAGGCTGACCGTGATCGGCAGCTCCACATCGACTGGCTGCGGGCGGGTGCGCCCGCGCTGGCCGCCGAAGATCGACCCGAAGATGTCGCCGAACCCGCCGCCCGCGTCGCCGAACAGGTCCTCCATCTCTTCGGGCGTTACGGTGCGGTACTGAACGCGCGGACCGCCGCCCCCGCCTTCGGTGCGGAACCCGCCCGCCCGGCCGCCCTGTCCTGGCTCCACGCCGGCCGCCGCCGCGCTCGCCCAGTTCTCCCCGAACTCGTCGTAGAGCTTCTTTTTCTTCGTGTCCGAAAGGACCTCGTGCGCCTCGGAGATCTCCTTGAAGCGCGCCTCCGCCTGCTTGTCGCCCGAGTTCAGGTCGGGGTGGAATTTGCGCGCGAGCTTGCGGAAGGCCGCAGAGATCTCCTTCTGCGACGCCGAGCGCGACACGCCGAGCACGTCGTAGTAGTCCTTGGTCTTAGGCACCCTGGTTTTCTACCCGCTTGTGATGCTCGACGAATCCAGGCCGCCGGACGTACCCGAGCGTCTCGTTGATGTGCAGCATCGGCGCGTTTTGCGAATCGTTGTCGGTGCAGACCACGTGAATGCCAAGCTCGACAGCCTGGGCAAGACTCTCGAGCTTGACAGCGCGGGCGATTCCCCGGCCACGGTACTCCGGATCGGTGCATGTGAAGCCGGTCCAGATCAGGCCACGCACCGGAGGGAATTTGAGGAATGACATCGCGACGGGGCGGTCGCCGTCGAGCGCGATCCACCAGCGATCCAGCCTTCGGTCCGGCGCGCGCAACCGGCTCTGGAAGTCCTCGTACTGCTCGGGCACAATCGGCAGCGTGTGGGGCACGTCCTGCACCGTGCGCTCGTTCAGGTCGAACAACTTACGCGTCGCACGCGGATCGTCCCAGGCATCGAAAGTGACCATTCGAATCCCCTGCGAGTCCATCCGGCCGCGTGCCTCCGAGGCTTCCTTCAAGAGCGCAGGTCCGCGACTCGTGAGGTCGAGCTCCCAGACCTTCTCCGTTCGGGCACGCTCGTAGCCCAGGGCCTCGTGGACTGCGAGCACGTCAGGCTCGTCCTCACCGCAGTAGCTGAGCAGAAGCTTCGCGCCGGCGGCGACAGCTTTCACCTCGACCCACCGATACATCGACTCCAGCATCTCGCCGCTGTGCTCGCTCCCCTTTAGCCAGACCTCGACCTCGCAGTGCCGGTCAGGCAGCTTCTTCCAAGGCGCGTGGACCGTACCCACGAATGCGATCGCGCGACCGTCGCGATAAGCGAGAAAACGCGTGTACTCATACCCGAGCCGCGGATTCTCCCAGCGGTAGCGAATCATGACCGGGTCCTGCGGCAGCGACGGATACGCGGCCGTCATGACGTCGGATGCAAGCTCCGCGTCGTCGAGTGTGGCGGGGCGGTAGGTTACCGCGGGCACGACGATTGATCCTAGAGGGCCTAGAGACCGATGATCCGGGGCACGATTCCGTCCTCGTCGATCTCGAGGATTCCGATCGACGGCGGCTCCGGTTTGCGGATGTGCCGCGCTACCTGCAGCCAGCTCCACTCGAACCATCCGGGGTTCTGTTTCAGCCGGCGCTCCGCGGTCGTCCTGTTCCAGACGTGCACCCCGCCAGGGTTGAACAGGAGTGCGCGACCGACCCGGCGCATATGCGACCGATGGGTGTGGCCGTAGACGATGACGTCGGCGTCGGGGAACCTTCGCGACAGCGCGCGCGGCAAACCCGCATGCGGGCGGAAATATCCGAGCGAAACGGTCCACAGGAACGTGTTGGGCTCCTCGATCCAGCGCGACCGGTCGCCGTGTACCACGACGATCTTCCGCCCCTCCACCGTGAGCTGACGCCAGCGTGGCAGCGCTTCCAGGCCCCGGTCGTGGTCGCCCCGCACCGCATGGACCGGAGCGATCTGCTCCAGCTGCTCGAGGGTCGAGGAGGTGTTGATGTCGCCCGCATGAACGATCAGCTGCACCCCCTGCAGCACCTTGAAGATGCGGTCGGGCAGCCGGTCGATGAACTCAGGGCAGTGGGTGTCAGAGACGACTCCGACGCGGATCGCCATCGAACCTAGCTTATCTGGCCGCCGATTTGACTAGTTTTGGGCCGGAACTTGACAAATTGGCAAAGCGTGCTTTCTAATTTGATCCATGAATGACCAGCGGCGCGAAATCTTGAATCAGGTGGCTTCTGGAATGATCACGGCCGAGGAGGGTGCCGCCCGGCTGGAGGCACTCGAGTCCGAGGCGGCGGTCGGGGAAGCGAATCCGGCCCCGGCGCCGAGCACCGGCGTCCGCCAGGTCACGGTCAACTCGCGGTTTGGCAACACCGAGATCGTCGGCGATCCGTCTGTCGCCACCGCCGTCGCCGATGGGCCCCATCGAGCGCGGCAGGAGGGCGACTCAATGGTGATCGACCAGTCGCTCCTGAGCGGTGACACGACGTTCGAGTTCAGCCGGTCGCGAATCTCGATTCCCGGCTTCGACTCGCGCGACAAGCTGATCGTGCGAATGAACCCGGCGCTGGCGCTTCGGATGAGGGTGCAGGCCGGCAATGTCGCGATCCGCGGCGTCAGAGGCCCGATCACAAGCGACGTCCAGGCCGGCAACTGCACCGTCGATGGCTTCGCCGGGCCGGTCAACCTGATGGTCTCGGCCGGCAACCTCGAAGCCAGCGGGCGCCTCGACGGAGGGAGCAGCGCGATCCGCTGCCAGATGGGCGAGGTCAAGGTAAGTCTCGACAAGACGTCCAACGTCCGCATCACCGCCCACACGACGATGGGCAAGGTCGACATCGAGGGTGTCCGGGACCAGGTCGTCGGCACCGGTGCGGGCGCCCTGGACATCACCTGCACGATGGGCGACGTCAAGGTGAGCGTCGTCTGATGGCAAGGACGCAGGCCCGACGCCCGCCGACGAGCTGCCCAGTGTGCAACCACCGGCTGACCACCACAAGGCTCACGTGCCCCGAGTGCACGACCGAGCTCTCCGGGGCATTCACGAGCTGCGAGTTCTGCGTGCTGAGCGACGAGGACCGAGACGTTCTTCGGGTCTTCCTGGCCTCGCGCGGAAACATGAAGGAGCTCGAGCGACATCTGGGAGTGAGCTACCCCACCGCGCGTGCGCGATACGACGGTCTGCTTTCGAAGCTGGGCATCGAGCGCGCCGCTGCGCCCGCGCCCTCGCGAATCGAGCTCATGGAGCAGGTCGCCCGTGGCGAAATCGACGTGGACGAGGCGATGCGTCGCCTCGAAGCAACCAGGGAGGCCTGAGTGAGATGATCCCCATGGAACCCGGACCGGAGGACTTCGCCCGCCAGCTTTCCGAGCGGCGCGCGCAGATGGAGTCGGCTCGGGTGCTCGCCTACATGGCGCACTCTCGCCGTGGCTTGCTCGCACGTTTTCTTCAGCGCCTCGCGGACCGCCTCGACCCGACAGGCATCGCGCGCGGGGACCTTCGCTAGCCATGCAGACGACAGACGAGTTGATCGATTCGTCGCCAGCCACGGCGACCGTGCCGCCTCGGCCGTGGGCGATCCTTGCATCGAGCGCGTACCGCAAGCTCTGGGCGGCCGGGACCCTGTCGTGGTTCGGCAACTTCTTCAGCTACGTCGCGATGGCGTGGCTCGTTCTGCAGCTGACCGGATCGAGCTTCGCCCTCGGCACGGTGCTCGTCATCCAGGCGCTGCCCCGCGCCATCTTGATGGTGCTGGGCGGCGCGCTCTCTGACCGCATCTCGGCGCGGTTGACCATGCTCGCGTCGATGGGCCTGCGCGCGGCCGCCGTCGCGCCTCTTGCGCTGCTCGTGCTCGAGGGGCACGCGCAGATGTGGGAGGTCTACGTCGTGGCCGCGATCTTCGGCGTCGTCGACGCGTTCTTCCTGCCCGCGCGGCAGTCGATCCTGCCGTCGATCGTCGCCGACCACGAGCTCGAGCCCGCGAACTCGCTCTTGAACGTGACCACGTCGGCGACGCTCGTCGTCGGACCGGTCGCTGCAGGACTGGTCGTCACAGCCTTCGGGACCGGTTGGGCCTTCGCCGCGGACGCGGCCTGCTTCGCGGTCGGATTCCTTCTGATCGCGTGGCTGCCCGCGGCGGCTCGCGCTTCGGGCGCCGCCGCGCACCGCGCCGCCGGCCTGGGTGGCCAGATCCTCGAAGGTCTGCGCTACGCGTGGGCGGACGTAGGCATCCGCACCCTGCTGGTCGTCGTCGCGGTGATCGATTTCGGCGCGAACGGCGCCATTGGCGTCGGGCTGCCAACGCTCGCGCACGGGCGCTTCGCCGCCGGCGCCGCCGGCTACGGCGTCATGCTCGGCGCGTGGGGAATCGGCGCGACACTGGGCGCGCTCGGCGCGGGCGTCGTCCCACCGCCACGCCGGTTTGGCTGGCTGATCGTCGCGCTTTGCCTCTGGCTCGGACTCGGAATGCTGGCGGTCGGGCTCGTGCCGTCGCTTCCTTTGGCCGCCGTGACGATGGGCCTGTCAGGCCTCGGCACCGGCGTCGTCAACACCTACGGCATCAGCTGGCTGCAGCGCCGAACCGCGTCCAACATGCAGGGGCGCGTCATGTCGCTGGTGATGCTCGCGTCGACCGGCCTTACGCCGATCGCCTATGCAGCATCCGGCGCACTCGCGCAGCTGAATCCCACGCTGCTGTTCGTGATCGCTGCCGGGATGATGTTCCTCTGCGCGGCCGGCAGCTCCGTGAGCCGCCAGGTGCGGTCGCTGCGCTAACGGATCCCGGCGGCGGCAAGTCCCGCCGCATGCGCGGCCGATGCATCCTGGCCTGCGTCCAGGGCCTGGATGGCCGCGGCCGCGAAGAGGTGGGCGCGGTGCTGGTCGAGGTTGAGGTCGATGTTGGCCAGCGCAAACCAGGCGCAGTACTGGGCACGTGTGTATGACACCTGCTGGGGCGGCTGGCTCATCGCGGCGGTCGCCCACTGCACGGCGGTGTTGACGTCCTTGCCGCTCGACAGCGCCTTGAACGCTCCCTGAGCCGCGGCGTGGCAGACACTCGCGGGCGCTCCTCCCCGCTTCGCCCAGGCAAACCACTCGGCGTAGGAGCGGTCCTCGGCGGTCGGTCCGACGGGGGCGTGGGGTCCGGACTTTCGCGGCTGCTCGACGACCTGCCACGACGACTGCGAGGGAGGCTGTCCGGGCTGCTCCGCCGGGGGCTGCTGCGCCGGGGGCCGCGGCGTGGGTATCGGCGCCACGGGAAGCTGGCCCCCGACCACGGGCGGCGCAGGCTCCGGCTCGGGGGCGTGCGCCGGCTGCACGATCGGCTGAGCAGTCGCGTGCGGGATCTCTTCTTTCGGGCTGAACCACGTCGGGGTGCCAGGCTCTGAGGCGAGCGGGACGCGCGGCGCCCACGCGGGCACCTGGAGTGAAGGCACGGACGGGGTCTTCGCGGCGGGCGCCGGCTCCGCTGCGGGGCCGGGAGCCCACGCCGGTCGTGCCGCAGATCCCGGCTGCGGCGGTTGGGCTGAAGCCGCGGGTGCCGGCTGTGCGCCCGGAGCGGCCGGAGCCGGTGGCGCCGGTCGTGCGGGCGCCGGCCGCGTTGGCGCCGGTGGCGGGGGTGCGGGCGGCGCGGGCTGGATCGTGGCTGGAGCGGCCTGAATCGCCGGCTTCGCCTCCGGCGTGATGGTCGGCGGCACGGTGGCGGCCGGCGGAGGCTTCGAGGCCTGCGCGGTGGGCGTGGCTTCGAACGAGTCCGGCCAGGCCGGGATCGCCTGCGCGGGCGTGGCAGGCTCGTCCATCTCGGATGGCGGCGGCCAGGCCGGCATGGCACGTTCGGTGGGCGGCTCGGGCGGCCAGATGTCGGTTTCCTCCGGCGGCGCCGGGGAAGAAGCGGCCGCGGGCGG